>NZ_JBIAXP010000037.1:69727-111733 GCF_042896795.1 Kitasatospora sp. NPDC001261 | reverse complement strand
ACGGACGCGGCAATGACATGACAGCCACACCCGGCATCCCTGGGTGCCCTGATCTTACGAATGACCAGAACGATCCCACGAAGAAAGGTATGGATGACGTCGGCGTCGAGGTCGTCGATCGCCGTCATGATGGCGCCGAACTCGGCGTAGCACATGTGGGTGTGGATCTGGGTGTCGGCGCGGACGCCGGAGGTGGCGAGGCGGAAGGCCTCGGTGGCCCAGTCCAGGTACGCCGGGCGGGCGGCGGCCCGCAGCGGGAGGGTCTCGCGCAGGGCCGGCTCGTCGACCTGGACGACGGCGGCGCCCCCGGCCTCGAGGTCGACGACCTCGTCGCGCAGGGCGAGGGCGACCTGGCGGGCGGTGTCGGCGAGCGGCTGGTCGTCGCGGACGAAGGACCAGGCGAGCATGGTGACCGGGCCGGTGAGCATGCCCTTCACGGGGCGGTCGGTCAGGCCCTGCGCGTAGCGGAACCAGTCGACGGTCATCGGGTGCGGCCGGGAGATGTCCCCGGCGAGGACCGGCGGGCGCACGTACCGGGTGCCGTAGGACTGCACCCAGCCGTGCCGGGTGGCCAGGTAGCCGGTGAGCTGCTCGGCGAAGTACTGGACCATGTCGTTGCGCTCGGGCTCGCCGTGCACCAGGACGTCCAGTCCGGCCTTCTCCTGGTACGCGATGACCTCGCGGACCTCGGCCTCCATCCGCTCCCGGTACGTGGCGCCGTCGATCCGACCGGCCGTCAGGTCGGCCCGGGCGACGCGCAGTTCGGTGGTCTGCGGGAAGGAGCCGATGGTGGTGGTCGGCAGCAGCGGCAGGCCGAGCCGGGCGCGCTGGGCCTCGGCCCGCTGCGGGTAGGCCTGGGCGCGGCGGGCGTCCGCGTCGGTGACGGCGGCGATCCGGGCGCGCACCGCCGGGTCGCGGGTGATCGGCGAGCCCGCGCGGGAGGCCAGGTCGGCCCGGTTGGCGGCGAGGTCGGCGGCGATCGCGCCGGTGCCCTCGCGCAGGCCGCGGGCGAGCAGCGCCGCCTCGGTGGCCTTCTGCTTGGCGAAGGCCAGCCAGCGGGCGATCTGCGGGTCGATGTCGCGTTCGAGGGTGGCGTCGATCGGCACGTGCAGCAGGGAGCAGGACGGCGCGACGTCGACGGTGTCGGCGAGGCCCAGCAGAGTCGCCAGGGTCGTGAGGGACTTCTCCAGGTCGTTGATCCAGATGTTGCGCCCGTCGATCACCCCCGCCACCAGTCGCTTGCCGGGCAGGCCGCCGGCGGCGGCGAGGTCCTCCAGGTTGGCCGCGGCCGGGCCGGTGAAGTCCAGTGCCAGACCCTCGATCGGGGCCTTCGCCAGGACCGGCAGGGCGTCGCCGAGCCGGTCGAAGTAGCTGGCGACCAGCAGCTTGGGCCGGTCGGTGAGGGCGCCCAGCTCGCGGTAGGCGCGGGCGGCGGCGTTGAGCTCGGCCGGGGTGCGGTCCTGGACCAGCGCGGGCTCGTCCAGCTGCACCCAGTCGGCGCCGGCGGCGCGCAACCCGGCCAGCAGCTCCGCGTAGACGGGCAGCAGCCGGTCCAGCAGGGTGATCGGCTGGAAGTCGGCGGCCACCCCGGGCGCCGGCTTGGCGAGCAGCAGATAGGTGACCGGCCCGACCAGCACCGGCCGGGCCGCGTGGCCGAGCAGCAGCGCCTCGCGCAGTTCGCCCACCGCCTTGGCCGGGTTCGCCGTGAACACCGTGTCCGGCCCCAACTCCGGCACCAGGTAGTGGTAGTTGGTGTCGAACCACTTGGTCATCTCCAGCGGGGCGACGTCCTGGTTGCCGCGCGCCATGGCGAAGTACCCGTCCAGCGGGTCGGCTTCGACCGCGTCCCGGTGCCGGGGCGGGATCGCGCCGACGGCGACGGTGGTGTCCAGCACGTGGTCGTAGAACGAGAAGTCACCGGTCGGGACCTCTTCGACGCCGGAGTCGACGAGCTGCTGCCAGTTCCCCCGGCGCAGGTCGGCGGCGGTGGCCAGCAGCACCTCGGCGGTGACCGAGCCCTTCCAGTAGCCCTCGATGGCCTTCTTGAGCTCCCGGCCCCGGCCCTGGCGGGGGTAGCCGTACGCGGTGGCGACGCTCGCCGCGGCTGCGGACTTCGTGGTCAAGGGACTCTCCTTCGCGAGTCTGTTCTCCTCAGGTACCCGGAGACGGCACGAGGGCGCGAAGGGATGACGTACCCGGCGGCGGCCGTCACGGGAACGTACGGGCCTGGTCCGCCTGGTATGGTCGCCGACCCGCCCACGAGGTCACCGGATAGCCGCGCGCGGGTCGTCCGCGGGCGGGCAGTGGCAGGTCTTCGGACTCGCGGGCGCGTCCGTCCCGTGAAGGGCGGACACCTACTGGCCGTCGCTTCCCAGACCCGTCCCGGGTCCAGTGCGTATGACGGCGGTCGTTCCCACTCACCGCTGCGGGGCAGTCCCGGACTGGCCAGTCGAAAGGCGTCACCGGGTTCCCTCTTGCGACGCCCTGCCTGGCGGACAGGGCGAACCAGCTGCACCGTCAGCTTAGGGGCAAAGCGCCGGGCCCGGCGCGGGAATCTCGGAACCCGTCCGGATGGTGGGACGCCACCATGGCTCGCGGGGCCGGTGGTCAGGTCCGCGTCGGGGTGTCCGGCGTGCACGGCAGGGCGGCGCGGATGTCCGCGAGCAGTCCGGTCAGGCCGCGTCCCGGACCCAGTCGGCCGTCCAGTCGCGCGAGCTGGTCGGCGGGGATGCCCGCCAGTATCCGTTCGGCTTCGCCCAGCAGCTGCCGTCCCCGCTGGAGGTCTGACCTCATCCTGGCGACCTGCGCCTGCGCTCCGCCCAGCTGGCGGCGGGCGGATTCCAGTGCGGCGTGCTGTTCCGGGGTCAGGACGACGACGTCGACCCCGTCCAGCGTCATCGTCCGGTGCTTCGCGGGCTTGGGCACGATGGTCGGCCTTTCGGTTCAGGGGTGCGCCGGGCCGGTGGGCCGCGCGGCGGTCGGCGGCCCCACCGTGGTGTCCGGGCCGGGCGTGGCGTCCTGGCCGGATGGGGCGTGCGGGCCGGGCGGGGCCTCGAAGCGCACCGTGGGCTCGAAGTTGGCGCGGCGGGCCGCGCGGCGGAAGACGGTGAGGACGGCCGGCCCGACGACGAGCACGGCGGTGAAGGTGGTGACGGCGCGGCCGGTGTCCCAGCCGAGCGAGGTGGCCAGGTCGAACAGCAGGTAGCGGTGCCACTGCTCGGTGAAGGGCAGGCCCGGCAGGTAGGCGATCGAGCTGTTCGGGTCGGTGGAGAACGGCCAGAAGGAGAGGTTCAGCAGGAAGCCGAAGAGGTAGCCGGAGAACGCCCCGTACCCGGCCAGCAGCGGCACCTCCCAGCGCCGTCCGGCCCCCGGCAGCAGTCCGGCGAGCATGCCGACGAAGGCGCAGCCGAACATCTGGTACGGCATCCAGGGGCCGACGCCGCCGGTGAGCAGCGCGGAGGCGAACAGCGAGGTGCAGCCGAGGGTGAAGCCGAAGCCGGGGCCGAAGACCCGGCCGGCCAGCACCAGGATGAAGAAGACCGTCTCCACTCCGGCGGTCCCGGCGCCGAGCGGGCGGAGTCCGGCGTTGACGGCGGACAGGACGCCGAGCATGGCGAGGGCCTTGGCGTCGATGCCGCCCGCGGAGATCTCCGCGATGACGACGGCGAGCACCAGGACCAGCAGGGCGCCGAAGATCAGCGGCGGGGCGTAGTTGGAGCCGAACCGCCCGGGCGCGACGACGAACGGCCAGGTGAAGGCCACCAGCCCGATGAAGGCGGCCAGGGCGACGACGACGCGGGCCCGGCCGGGGATCCGGACGGCGGTCACCGGGCGGCCTCCACCGCTTCCACGGCCGCCGCGACCTGACGTACCGTCAGGTAGCCGAGCGGGGCGAGGATCTTGGCGGTCTGCGGGGCGAAGGTGGGCGAGGCGACGATGACCTCGGCGGTGGGCCCGTCGGCGACGATCTCGCCCTCGGCCATCACCACGACGCGGTCGGCGGCGGAGGCGACGAACTCGACGTCGTGGGTGGAGACGACGACCGTACGGCCTTCGGCGGCGAGGGCGTCCACGATGCCGGTGAGCGCCTCCTTCGCCTGGTAGTCGAGCCCCCGGGTGGGTTCGTCCAGCAGCACGACCCTTGGTGCGGCGGCGAGTTGGATCGCCAGGACGAGGGCCAGCTTCTGCCCCTCGGAGAGGTCCCGGGGGTGGGTGCCGTCCGGGATCCCGGGGGCCAGGCGGTCGAGGACCTGCCGTGCGGTCGGCCCGCCGACGCCGTCGGCTTCGAGGTCGCTCTGGGCGAGTTCCTGGGCGACCGTCTCCAGGTACAGCAGGTCGGTGGGGGTCTGCGGGACGAGCCCGACCAGCTGCCGGGCCCGGGCCGCGGGCAGCCGCTTGGGGTCCACGGCCGGGCCGCCCCCGGCGCCGGTGACCTTCACGCTGCCGCCCTGGCGGGGGCCGGAGCCCTGGAGGGCCCACAGGAGCGAGGACTTGCCGGAGCCGTTGCGGCCCATCAGCGCCGTGACCTCGCCCGCCCGCAGCTCCAGCCGGACGTCCCGGACGGCGGCCACCGGCCCGTACCGGACGACCACCCCCGTCGCCTCCAGCACCGGTTCCCCCGCCACCGCTGCCCGGCGCGGCGGGGGAACCGGCAGATCGGTGAGCCGCTCCCGCAGCGGCGCGACGGCCCTGCGGGCGTCCCGGACGGACAGCGGCAGCGGCCGCCAGCCGGCCAGTCGGCCGAGGTCGACGACGGGCGGCGCGATCGCGGTGTCCCGGAAGACCTCGGCCGGGGGGCCGTGCACGACCGTCCCGTCGCCGGGCAGGTAGGCGACCCGGTCGGCGTACTGGACGACCCGCTCCAGGCGGTGCTCGGCCAACAGGACGGTCACGCCGAGGTCGTGGACCAGCCGGGTGATCGCGGCCAGCACCTCCTCGGCGGCGGTCGGGTCGAGCGCGGAGGTCGGCTCGTCCAGCACCAGGACGCGCGGGTGCGCGGTGAGCACCGAGCCGATGGCGACGCGCTGCTGCTGGCCGCCGGAGAGCTCGTACAGGGCCCGGTGGCGCAGGTCGGCCAGGCCGAGCAGGTCCAGGGTCTCCTCGACGCGCTTGCGCATGGTCTCCGGCGGGATCGCCAACTGCTCCATGACGTACGCCAGTTCCTCCTCCACCGTGTCGGTGGTGAAGCCGGCCAGCGGGTCCTGCCCGACCACGCCGACCACGTCGGCGAGTTCCCGCGGCGGGTGGTGGGCGGTGTCGCGGCCGTCCACGGTGACCCGGCCGCGCAGGGTGCCGCCGGTGAAGTGCGGCACCAGGCCGTTGACGGCGCCGAGCAGGGTCGACTTGCCGACACCGGTGCGGCCGACCACCAGGCAGAGCTCGCCCTCCGGGATGTGCAGGTCGACGTCGCGCAGGACGGGCGTGCTCTCGCCGTCGTACACCACGCCGACCCGGTCGAATCGGATCACGTGCTCACCTCGGAGGTCGTGCGGTCGGTGCGGTCGGTGGGGGCGGCGTCGGGACGCGTGGCCGGGCGCGGCCCCGGCCCGGCGGCGGGTCCGGGTGTCCGGCCGGGCGGCGGCGAGACGATCCCGGCGGCGCCCGCCAGCAGCAGGGCGAGCACCGGGACGAGCGGCAGAGTCGGCCAGGTCAGCGGGTACAGCGAGGGGTTGAGGTCGGTGGCGTCGTAACCGACGGTGGCGAACAGCAGCACGGCGGCGGTCACCCCGCAGCCGGCCACGCCCCACTCGGCGGCCCGCCAGCGGTCCGGCCGGTAGGTGGTGCGCCGCACCCGCCGCCCGCCGAGCAGCAGGCCCGCCACGCAGAGCACGGCGCCCGCGAGGAAGGCGGGCAGGCCGAGCGCGGCCGGGGCCGTCCCGTCCAGCAGCCCGTACACCCCGCCGCACAGGCCGCACATGCCGAGCAGCATCAGCGCGCCGGTCAGCCGGCGGGAGCGGCGCGAGGCGGTGCCGGAACGCCCGTAGCCGCGCGAGTCCATCGCGGCCGCGAGGCTGAGCGAACGCTCCAGCGCGTCCTCCAGGACCGGCACCACGATGCTGCGCAGGGCGCGGACGCCCTTGCGCCGCCCGGCACGCAACCGCCGTGCCCGGGCGACGCGTTGGACGCTCTGCACCAGCTGGGGCGCGACGCTGAGCGACACCGTCACCGCGACGCCAAGCTCGTACAGGGCCCCCGGCAGCACCCGCAGCGCCCGCTTGGGGTTCGCCAGGGTGTTCGCGGCGCCGATGCAGCAGATCAGACAGGCCAGCCGCAGCCCGTCGAAGGCCGCCGAGAGCGTGGCCTCCAGCGAGACCGGGCCGCCGATCTCGATGCCCGCGTACCAGGCGGGGGTGGGGATGTGCGGCAGGGAGAAGAGCAGGTGGTCGTGCGGGGTGACACCGGTGGCGAAGACGCACCGGAAGACCACCCGGATCGCCACCACCGTCAGGGCCAGCCACAGGTAGTAGGCGAACCCGCGCGCCCACGGCGCCTCGCTGCGGCGGGCGGTGACCACGAAGCCGAGCACGGCGAGGACGAGCAGGAGCAGCAGCGGGTTGGTGGTGCGGCTGGCCGCCGTCGCCAGGGCCAGCGCCCAGGCCCACCAGGCCAGCGGGTGGAGGTTGCGCGGGACGCGCCGGCCCCCCGCGAGCCGCCCGGGGGCGCGCTGCGGGGAGCCGGACTCGCGCTTGTCGAGCGTGCCCACCGGATCACTCGGCCCGTCGGCGGCGGCGCCGGGCGGCCACCACCGTGGCCACGCCCAGCGCCACGACGAGGACCGAGCCGAGCACGGCGGGGACCATCGACCCGGAGTCGTGCGGGGCGTCGGCCACCGGGTTGGCGTCCACCACCCCGCCGGGCACGGCTGCCGCGGACGTGGGCCCGGCCTCGGCCGCGGCCGTCTGCGGTGTCGACTGGTCGCTCGGGGTGTCCGTCGGCGGGGCGGTGGACGGCTCGGCCGGCACCGGCGTGGGGTCGGGCGCGCCCGACGGGGTGCCGCCGTCCTCGGGGGTGGCGGCGGGGTCCGTCCCCGGGGTCGCGGCGGACCCGGGCGGACGGGCTCCGCCGGGCTGAGGCGCGGCGGGGGCCGGGGCCCGGCCGCCGGTTGAGCCAGTGCCGCCGGTTGAGCCGGAGCCGCTGCCGCCCGTCGTACCGGATCCGCCCGTCGTACCGGAACCGCCCGCCGCTCCGCCGGAGCCGCCCGTCGTGCCCTGGCCGGGGTCGGCCGGCTGCCCGCCCGGGCTGGAGTTGTGGGCCCGGACGCTGTCCGGCGAGATCGTCGGACGGCCTTCGGTGCCCTCGACGTTGGTGCCGCCGAAGATCCACAGGTCGACGCTGCCGGGCTTCGGCTGGTAGAGCATCGCGCCGAGTTGGCTGTAGGACCACTCGTTCTGGCCCGGATCGGCGTGCCAGTACGACCAGTACGCGGTGGCCGGGGGCGTCAGGACGCACTTCTCCTGCTCCGGCGTCGGGTACTGCTTGCCGCCCTGGAAGCCGCTGTAGCCGATCCGGCAGATGAAGGCCGGGCCGTCGTGGCCGGTGCCGGTGGTCTTCCAACCGCCCTGGTTGAGCAGGGTGAACCCGGTGGTGGGCGTGGTTCCGCAGGAGCGCAGCAGCGGGCCGCCCCACTTCCCGAAGTCCACGGCGAGTACGGCACCGGAGGTGGTGGTGCACTGCTCGATCGGCAACGGGGTCGCGGCGGCCGGGACGGTGCCCACGGCGACGCCGCCGAAGGCGAGCGCGAAGGTCAGCGACGCCGCCCCGGACAGCCGGGCGAGGCGCGTGCCGAGCCCCCGGCTCACCGGTGACGCCCCGGGGCGGCCGCGGTGCGGCGACGGGCGACGAGGACGGCCCCGGCGCCGAGCGCGGTCAGCGCGCCGGCTCCCGCCGTCAGTGCCAGTGCCTGGCTTCCGGTACTGGCCAGGCCGCCTGAACCGGTCCGCACCGGTACGCCCCCGGCCTCGGCGGCACTGTCACCCTTCGGGGTGTCGATGCCGCCGGACGACGGGGTGTCGGTGGCCGGGATCGGCGCGGTCGTCGTGGGCGAGCCCGCCGGGGTGCCGGTCGGCGTCCCGGTGGGACTGACCGTCGGGGTGGGCGTTCCCGTCGGGGTGGTGGTCGGCGTCCCGGTGGGAGTAGGCGTCGGCGTGCCCGCGAGGTCGCGGGACAGCGTCCCGAACGAGATGCCGGTGGCACCGCCCAGCACCTGCGTGGACGCGCGGACGTCCGACCCCCGCTGCCCGGCCGCCGCGACGTTGAACCCGCCGTCGCCGTTCTGCTGCCCGGCGAGGAAGTCGAGCGCCTTGGCGATCTGTCCACCGCAGGCGGCCTGGCGCAGCGTCATGCCCTGGACGGCCAGCGCGGCCGAGTTGGTGGAGTCGCCGGACGCGCCGGGGAAGCCGCCGTCGGGCAGCTGCCGCGCGGCGAGCCAGCCGAGCCCCTGGTCGACCGCCCGGGCGGCCTCGTCCCCGGGGACGAGGGCGAGGGCCATGACGGCCATCGCCGTGCTGTCCACGTCGGAGTCGCCGGTGGCGGGGATCAGGCTCGGCCAGGAGCCGTCCGGGTGCTGGAGGCCCTTCAGGTAGGCGATCGCGGGGGCGACGCTGGTGGACTCCCCGGCCCGGAGCTGGGCCATGACGGCGAGCGCCTGGGAGAAGACGGAGGTGGCGTAGGCGTAGTTGCCCGGGGCGGCGCAGCCGGTGGTCGCGTCGGCCTTGGCGCACACCAGCGCGGCGAGGGCGGCGATCAGGTCGTGGCCGCCGAAGTCCCGCGGGTTGCGGCCGACGGCCTGGGCGAGCAGCGCCTCCTTGCCGATGGACCCGCCGCCGGCGTACTCGGTGCCGATCGCGGTCCAGTCGTTGACGGTGCGCTCGCTCGCGTCCTTGCCCTGCTGGTCGAGGAAGTCGACGATCCGGCGCAGCGCGGCGTCGTCGGTGCCGGTCGCGGCGAGGGCGTAGGCCCCGTCGATGGTCAGGCCGAAGTCGGCGAAGGCCGGGAAGCCCTCGTAGTAGTGGCCGTCGATCAGCCGGGACGGGTCGGTGAGGTAGGCGCTCCCCCTGGCCGCGTCGGGTTTCCTCCCCGCGGGCGGGGTCGGCGTGGTGGTGGGGCCGTCCGGGTTGTGCCGGACGGTGGTGAGGTCGGTACCGGTGAGGGCCAGGAGGGCCTGCTCGGTGGCGACGGCGTCCGGGTCGGTGGTCGACTCGTCGGGGCCGAAGCCGCCGTCCTTGCCCTGGCGGGCGGCGAGCCAGGCGGTGGCGGCGGCCCGGTGGGCGTCCTGGCCGGTGGCCCGGAAGACCTGGGCGGCGATCGCGGTGCTGGTGGTGTCGCCGGGGGCGCCGGGGTACGGGAGGAGGGAGCCGTCGGGCTGCTGGCTCGCCGCGAGCTGGTCGGCGGCCTTCCTGGCGGCCGCTTCGTAGCCGGGGGCGGTCCGCAGGGCGAGGGCGGCGATCGCGGTGGCGGACGGGTCGGACTCGCAGTGGTCACCCGCGACGATCATCGAACCGGCCATGCCGCCGTCGGCGCACTGGAAGGCCGCGAACCGGGCGAGGGCCGGGGCGGGCGGCGTCACGCCGGCGCGCTGGAGGGCGATGACGCCGAGGGACTGGACCCAGGGCGAGGACGCGCCGAGGAAGTCCCCGGCGGCGGTGCACCTGCCGTTCTCCCCCGCCCCCGTGCAGACGTGGTCGGTGAGCACGGCGACCAGGTCCCGCCCGCCGAAGGCGCGCGGGTCGCGGCCGGTGCTCTCGGCGACGAGGGCCAGCAGGGCGGCGGCCCTGGTGTCCGGCGCGCCGGTCGGCCCGTCGGGGTGCAGGAACGCGTCGGTGTGGGCGTCGAGGAAGGCGACCACCTTGCGCAGCGCCGGGTCCTGCGTCCCCGCCGCCGCGAGCGCGATGGCGGTGAGGGCGGTCCGGGGGTAGTCGGGCCCCGGGGCGGCCCAGTTCTCCATGTGGTCGCCGCCGACGAGTTGACCGGCCAGCCAGGCCGCGGCGGCCGCCGGGTCGCCCGTGGCGGAGGGGGATCCGGTGGGGCTCGGGGTCGTACTCGGGCTCGCCGTCGCCGACGGGGAGGCGGAGGGCGAGGGGCCGCCGTTCCTGGCGCGGACGGAGTCCGGGGTGAAGTTCGGCGCCCCGCTGGTTCCGCCGATGTCCGTACCGCCGTAGACCCAGGCCTCGACCTCGCCGGGCTTGGGCTTCTGCGTGCCGGCCCCGAACCGGCTGTAGGACCAGGTCTGTTGGCCGGGTTCGGCGATCCAGTACGACCAGTACGCGGTGGCCTGCGGGGTGTTGACGCACGGCTCCTCGGCCGGTGTCGGGTACTGGGCGCCGCCGTTGAAGGTCCCGGTCCCGAGCCGGCAGATGAAGGCCGGTCCGTCGTGCTCGGTGCCGGTCGTGGTGAAGCCGGCGTTGTGCAGCAGGTTCATGCCCGTCGTGGGGTGGGCGTCGCAGCCCCGGACGACGCCGCCGCCCCAGTGGGTGAAGTCGACGGCGACGATCGCGCCCGTCGTCGCCGTGCACTGCTCGATCGGGTCAGCCGAGGCGGTACCCGGGTACCCGAGCAGGACCGTGCCGCAGGCGGCGACGGCGACGGTGCCGGCGACCACCAGCGAGGCGAGGTCCCGGTTCCTGTGACGTGTGCGATTGCTGCTGACCCTCACGACGACTCCCTGGTCGGTCGACACGCGAGGCGACGGCGCAGCCGACGGTCGCCCGCGGGCACGGGGGCCGTCGAAACCGCGTCGTAGTCCGCGACGACGCAAGTGCTCTGTGAACAGACCCCCGGTCCAGGCATTCCGGCTCACCCACCCTCAGGTGGGTCCACGGTTGCGGGTCAGCGCCGGAGTTGGACCGGCTTCCCCTGAATGCCGAGGGCAAAAAATCGGTTCATCAGACCACGCTGACCGACGGAGAGTCAACGGGTCGTCAGGTCGATCACATCACCTCGTCGGGCGACGGACCTGTGCGGTAGCGTCCGCGGTGGCCGAGCGGGGGAACCCGGTGCGAACCCGGGGCTGACGCGCAGCGGTGTGGGGCGGTGACCGTGCCGTCCCGAGCCCGAATGCCCGCCCGGCCACGCACCACGGCGAATGCCGGCCCACGCGATCCGGGCGGCGACCGCTCCGGCAGTCGCGCGCCCCGAGCGGACGCGGGAGTCCCGGGGCAGGGTCGGCGCCCGCCACCCCAAGGAGCCTGTCCCGTGCCCCTCCGCACCCCGTCCCGCGCCGCCTCGGCGACCACCGTCGCGCTGACGGCCGGCGCCCTGCTGCTCTCCGCCGTCCCCGCCCACGCGACGGCCACCCCGGCCCAGATAGCCACCTCCAAGAGCACCGGCGTCACATACCTGAAGTCCCTCCAGGCCGCCGACGGCAGCTACGTCACCGGCGGCGGACTCTCCAACGAGTGGGCGTTCAGCGCGCTCGCCGCCGCCGGAACGGCCGCCGCTGATGTGACCCCCGGCGGGGACACCGGCAGGAACGCCCGCCTCGTCTACCGCAACCAGCTCGCCGCCCCCGGCTGGCCCGGCACCTCACCCGTGGCCACGGACTACGAGCGCGCCGTCCTCAACGCCTACGCGGCCGGCATCGACCCCGCCCGCGTCGGCCCCGGCCGCAACCTCCTCGCCGACCTCACCGCCTACTGGCAGACCGCCGAACCCGGCTACTACGGCCCGTCCGCCAACTTCAACGGCACCGTCTTCGGCCTGCTCGCCCTCGCCGGCGCCAGGACCCGGGCCGGCGCCCAGCGCGCCCCGCAGCCGCTGCTCGACGCCTCCGTCACGGCCGTGCGCGCCAACCAGCACAACGACGGCGGCTGGAACTACAGCAAGGCCGCGGGCGACCCGACGGCACTCGCCCAGGGCAGCGACATCGACATGACGGGTGCCGCCATGGCCTCCCTCTGCACCGCCGGCGTGCCCAACACCGATTCCGCGGTCGTCGCCGCCAAGAACTTCCTCAAGGGCAAGCTCGCCTCCTCCGGCGCCTTCAACGCCATGTTCGGGGTGAACACCGACTCCAACGGCTGGGCCGTGTCCGGCCTCAACGCCTGCGGCATCAACCCCCAGGGCACCGACTTCACCAGCGGCACCGGCAAGACCCCGGTCGACTTCCTGATCTCCCAGCAGTTCAAGCCCGGCGGCGGCTTCAAGTACCTTCCCACCGACACCAGCCCGTCCGCCTACGCCTCCGTCGACGGCCTGCGCGCCGTCGCCGGTGCCGGGTTCACCGCCACCCCGCCCGCCCCGACCACCGCGGGCGAGCCCGCCTGGGCCGCGACCACCGACTTCACCGCCGGCACCGCCGCCCGGCTCCCGCTGGTCGTCGACGACGGCACCGGCGCGCTCAGGGTCTGCGCCGTCACCCTCACCCCGACCGGCACCACCACGACCCTCGGCGACGTCCTCGACGCGGCCGCCACCGCGACCCCGAGCGGCTGCGTCACCTCCGTCACCCCGTCCACCGGCGGCGGCACCGTCACCGCGCTCAACGGCACGGCCAACGCCGGCTCCTCCACCTGGAAGCTCAGCCTGGACGGCGCCACCGCCACCCCGGCCGCCCGGTCCGCGACCGTCCACCTCGGCGACACCGTCTCGCTGCGCTACGGCGGCTGACCGCACGACGCGACGCAGGACGGGGGCACCGGCGCCCCGGCCCCTTCCGGAGAAGGGGGCGGGGCGCCGGTGGCCCCCCGCCTGTCAGGGCGCGGTGGTGCCCGGCTGTGCGCCGGCGCCGAAGGACCAGCCCTCGACGTCGCCGGGGGCCGGGTCGTAGCTGCCCGCGCCCAGGCTGCTGTACGACCAGGGGCCGCCGTGCTGGGCGTGCCAGTACGACCAGTAGGCGCTGCCGGTCGGGTTGGTGCAGGCCGTCGGCAGGGCGTTGATGGTGCAGACGAAGCCCGGGTAGCGCGGATGGAAGGCGTACGAGAATCCGGCGCCGGTGAGCGCGGCCAGGCCGCTGGCCGGGTCGCCGGGCGCGCAGCCGGTCTGGATGCCGCCGCCGACGGCGGTGAAGTCGACCACGACGGTGACGCCGGTGGTGCCGCCGCAGGCGGCCGCCCGCGCCTGCGGGGCCTGGACGGCGCAGACGCCGAGCAGGCTGGCGGTGAGGGCCGCCGCGGCGGCGATCGACCCGAGCGTACGGCGGGCCGGGCGGACCGGGGTGGGGGTGTCGCTCATCGGTGAACTCCTCGCGGTGTCAACGTGGTTCAGCGCGTGGCCGGGGCCGGCGGGCAGGCCTGGGTCGGGGCGTCGGGGGCGGCCCCGGAGGCGGAGAGCGTGGACAGCGGGGTGCCCGCGAGGCCGAGGACGGCCTGCGCCGTGGCCCGGGCGCCGGTGCCCGCGTTGAAGCCGATCGCGTCGTAGGCGACGGCACCGCGGACCGCCGGGTCGGCGGAGCAGCCCTGCTGGAGCTTCACCAGCCGGCCCCACGCCTTGAGGCCGGGGCCGAGGCGTCCGCCGGAGAGCAGCGCCTGGGTGGCCAGGCCGGTGCTGTTGGCGTTGGAGGCGGTCGCCCCGGCGGCCGCGAACCCGCCGTCGGCGTTCTGGTGGGCGGCGAGCCAGCCCAGGCCCGTGTTCGCCTTGGCGGCGCGCCCGGTGGCGGCGAGGGCCTGGACGGCGAGGGCGGTGGCGTCGGCGTCGCCGGTGCAGGCGGCCTGGCCGAAGGAGAGCGGGAAGCCGCCGTCCGCGCACTGGCTGTTCGCCAGGAAGTCCACGGCCGCCGCCGGGGCGCCACCGGGCGTGCGGTGCAGGGCGATCACGGCGAGGGACTGGCCGAAGGCGTTGCTGTAGTCGCCCCACTGGGAGCGGTCGGAGTACCGGCCCTCGGCGGTCTGCAGCGACCGCAGGCGGGCCGGCAGGTCGACGCCGCCGAAGGCCGTCGGGTCCCCGCCGCGGACCTCGACGGCGAGCAGCAGCTTGGCGGTCGCGCCCGCGTAGGCCTCGGTGGTGCCGTCGCCGAGGTAGCCGCCGATGATCTCGGGCTTCGCCAGCCAGGCGGTGGCCTTCGCGGCGGCCTCGTCGGAGCCGCGCGAGGCGGCGAAGGCCAGTACGGCGTCGATGGTGAGGCCCTGGTCGGGGTAGGCGGTCCCGTTGAAGACGGACTCGAAGTGGTCGCCGTCGACGAGCTGGCGGGCCAGCCAGCCGCCCGCGGCGGCGTCGGGACGGACCGTCGGGGACGAGGTCGCGGCGGCGGGCGCGTTCTCGGGCGCGGCGTGGGCGGCGGTGGCCGCCGGGAGTGCGGTGGCGAGCGCCACGGCGGGTATCGCGAGCAGACCGAGGGCGCGGCGGAGCGTGGGCATGGTGACCTTTCCGGGCCCGCGCGCAGGGGCCCGGAGGACGGCGGCGACAGCCGGGGCGGCCCTCGGGGCTCCGGCCCGCGGACCACGACGGGAGGAGGGACGACACGCCTCCGCCGACGGGTACTCGGGCTCGCCTCCGACCAGGAGCCGGCGGCCTACCGTTGCGGGCCAGCGCCGGATTCGAACCGGACTTCCCCCAGCGGCGGAGTCACAACACGACGGCCCATCATGGCGATACGGAAAAGATCCGGTCAAGGGTTCGAACGTGACATCACGGTGGCCGCCGCCCGACATCGCGACGCGCCCCTCCCGGCCGCCGACGCGACCAGGGCGTCCCGGACGGCAGAATGCCTCCCATGCGGCACATCTTCGTCATCGGCATCGGCGCGGGCGACCCCGACCACCTCACCCTGCAGGCGGTCAAGGCGCTCGCCCGCACGGACGTCTTCTTCATCCTCGACAAGAACGAGGACCGGCAGGACCTGATCCGGCTGCGCCGCCGGATGCTGGCCGAGCACGGCCGGCCAGGCCACCGGGTGGTCGAGGTACCGGACGCGGAGCGGGACCGCACCACCCCCGCGTACGCGGCCGCCGTGGACGACTGGCGCGTCCGCCGGGCCGACCTGGTCGAGCAGTTGCTCTCCGAGCACCTCGGTGAGGGCGAGACGGGCGCGTTCCTGGTCTGGGGGGATCCGAGCCTCTACGACAGCGTCATCGCCGTGGTGGACGACGTCCTGGCCCGCGGCGCCGTCGGCTTCGACTACGAGGTGGTCCCGGGCATCAGCAGCGTCTCCGCGCTCGCCGCCCGCCACCGCACCACGCTGACCCGGGTCGGCCGCCCGGTGCAGATCACCACCGGCCGCCGACTGGCCGAGGGCTTCCCCGAGGACGTGGACGACGTCGTGGTGATGCTCGACGGCCGCGCCGCCTTCACCGGGATCGACCCGGAGGGGCTGGAGATCCGCTACGGCGCGTACCTCGGCACCCCCGACGAGATCCTCGTCGCCGGGCCGCTGGCCGAAGCCGCCCCGCGGATCAGCGAGTTGCGCGAGTCAGCCCGCGAGCGCAAGGGCTGGATCATGGACACCTACCTGCTGCGGCGCTCCGGGAGCTGACCGGCGGGCGCCGTCCCGGTTCGACCCCGGCCGACACTCGGACACCGGCCTCGCGCCCGGCCGTCACTCCACCTGGCCGGTGCGCTCCCGGACCGGTGCCGGTGCGCTCTGGGCCAACTCCGCCACCGAGCCACGGCCTAACGTTCCGTCATGAGATCGAGCAGGACGGCCTTTTGGGCTCGTCCGGCTCGACCGCGCCGCGCCGCCGCCCGCTCCGGGCGGCGGCCCGAACCCATGACTGGAGGCCGTCGAGGTGCCTGCAATGCCGGTCGGCGGGCTGGTCCCCCGCACGGAAAACGTCACCGAACACGCCGCCGACGTCGTCGTCCGCAACGCCCGGATCCACACCGGGGACGCCCGCCGCCCGCAGGCCGGCGCCCTCGCCATCCGGAACGGCCTGATCACGGCCGTCGGGGACGACGCGGACGTCGCCCCGGCCGTCGGCCCGTCCACGGTGGTGGTCGACGCGCTCGGCCGCCGCGTGGTGCCCGGCCTCAACGACGCGCACCTGCACGTGATCCGCGGTGGCCTCAACTACGTCCTGGAGCTGCGCTGGGACGGTGTGCGGTCGCTGCGCCAGGGCCTGGCGATGCTGCGGGAGCAGGCCGCCCGGACACCCCGGGGGCAGTGGGTGCGGGTCGTCGGCGGCTGGTCGGCGGAGCAGTTCGCCGAGCGGCGGCTGCCGACCCCCGCCGAGCTGAACGAGGCGGCGCCGGACACCCCGGTCTTCGTCCTCCACCTCTACCAGTCGGCGGTCCTCAACCGCGCCGCGCTGCGCGCCGTCGGCTGCACCCGCGACACCCCGGACCCGAAGGGCGGCCAGATCGTCCGGGGCCGCGGCGGCGAGCCCAACGGCATGCTGCTGGCCGCCCCGAGCGCCCTGGTCCTCTACTCCACGCTCGCCAAGGCCCCGGCGCTGGAGGGCGAGGAGCGCAGGACGTCCACCCGGCACTTCCTGCGCGAGCTGAACCGCTTCGGGCTGACCTCCGCGATCGACGCCGCCGGCGGGTTCCAGAGCTTCCCGGAGAACTACGCCACGGTGACCGAACTCGCCCGCGAGGGGCTGCTCTCGCTCCGCATCGCCTACCACCTGTTCCCGCAGACCCCCGGCCAGGAGCTGGACGACCTCACCCGCTGGGTCGAGACGGTCCGCCCCGGGGACGGCGACGAGTGGCTGCGGCTGAACGGCGCCGGCGAGAACCTCACCTGGGCCGCCGCCGACTTCGAGAACTTCGCCGAGCCGCGCCCCGAACTGAACGCCTACGAAGGGGAGTTCGCCAAGGCCGTGCGCCTGCTCACCGAGCACGGCTGGGGCTTCCGGCTGCACGCGACGTACGACGAGACGATCCGGCGCGACCTCGCGGTGTTCGAGGGGCTCGCCGCCGAGGGGCTCTTCCCCGCCGGGAACCGGTGGCTCTTCGACCACGCCGAGACCGTCTCCCCGGACAGCCTGGACCGGATCGCGGCGCTCGGCGGCTCGCTCTCCGTCCAGAACCGGCTGTCCTTCCAGGGCGAGGTGTTCACCCGCCGGTACGGCGCCGCTGCCGCCGCCGAGGCGCCGCCGGTCCGCGCCATGCTGGCGCGCGGACTGACCGTGGCCGCCGGCACGGACGCCACCCGGGTGTCCTCCTACAACCCCTGGGTCGCCCTGCACTGGCTGGTCTCCGGCCGCACGGTCGGCGGCCTGGCGATCCGGCCCCCGGAGAACCGGGTCGACCGGGCGACCGCGCTCGCGATGTACACCACGGCCGGCGCCGCCCTCACCGGCGAGCAGGACGTCAAGGGCGTGCTGCGGCCGGGCAGTTACGGGGACCTGGCGGTGCTGTCCGAGGACTACTTCACGGTGCCGGAGCCGCAGATCCCGTCCATCGAGTCCGTGCTGACCGTCGTCGGCGGCCGGATCGTCCATGCCGCGGCCGAGTACGAGGGCATGGACGAGGAGCTCCCGCCGGTCAGCCCCGGCTGGAGCCCGGTCGCCCGCTTCGGCGGCTACCAGCCCGCCCGCCCCGCCCACGGCGCGGGCGCCCGCCAGGCGGAGCTGCTCGGCGAGGCCGTCGCCGAGTCCGAGCTGCACCACCGCTGGCGGGTCGCGCGCGGCCTGGCCGCCGAGCAGGGAGCGCCGTTCGACCCCTGCTTCCTCCTCTGATCCACCTGCCCCGCCTTCACGCGGACCACCGCGCGAAGGACCCTGTCCCACCGCACCGAAGGGAACCCCGTCATGGTCGACCTCACCCAGGTCAGCGCCACCCCCAGCCCCGACCTGCTCACCCCCGACAACGCCGTGGTGCTGTTCGTGGACCACCAGCCGCAGATGTTCTTCGGCACCGGCAGCGGCGACCGCACCGCGATCGTCAACGCCACCGTCGGCCTCGCCAAGGCCGCCCGGGCCTTCGACGTGCCGACCGTCCTGACCACCGTCGCCGCCGAGTCCTTCTCCGGCCCACTGCTGCCGCAGCTGGCGGCGGTCTTCCCCAAGGCCGAGGTCCTCGACCGCACCTCGATGAACGCCTGGGAGGACGAGGCGGTCGTCGAGGCGGTCAAGGCCACCGGCCGCGGCAAGGTCGTGATAGCCGGGCTGTGGACCGAGGTCTGCCTGGTCCTGCCGGTGCTGTCCATGATCGACCAGGGCTACGAGGTCTACGTCGTCACCGACGCCTCCGGCGGCGTCTCCCCGCAGGCCCACGAGCACGCCGTCCAGCGGATGACCCAGGCCGGTGCGGTGCCCGTCACCTGGGTGCAGGTCCTGCTCGAACTCCAGCGTGACTGGGCCCGGACGGAGACGTACGGCGTGGTCACGGACATCGTCAAGGAGCACGGCGGCGCGTACGGCCTCGGGATCGTCTACGCCCAGGCCTTCCTCGGCGAGCACGCCGCGGGCTGAGCCGGCACCGCACAAGAAGCACGGGAACCAGGGACCAGGAACAGGACACGATGGATACCGGACTGCTGATCCTCCGCGTGGTGGTGGGCCTGCTCATCGCCGGGCACGGAGTACAGAAGGTGAGCCACCGCCTCGGGGGCCACGGCCTCGCCGGCGGGACGGCGGAGTTCCGCCACGACGGCTTCCGCGGCGGGACGCCCACCGCGCTCGCCGCGGGCGCCGGGCAGATCGGTTCGGGCCTGTTCCTGGCCCTGGGCGCGCTCACCCCGCCGGCGGCCATGGTCGCCATGGGGGTGATGACGGTGGCGATCACCGTCAAACTGCCGCACGGGCTCTGGGTGCAGGACGACGGCTACGAGTACCCGCTGGTCCTGGTCGTCGTCACCGGGGCGCTCGCCCTCACCGGCCCGGGCCGGTGGTCCGTCGACCACGCCGTCGGCCTGACCGCCTGGCCGCTCTGGATCTCCGTCGCGGCCGTCGTGCTCGGCCCCGCCAGCGGACTGCTCACCCGGGCCGTCCTGCACCGCCCGGCCACGCCCGAAGGAGCCACCGCCGTTGCGCGCCCTGCTGACTGACGCCCTGCGGACGCTCGCCCCGCCGCGCACCGACCGGCACGGACCGCTGCCGCCGCTGATGCTGCTGCTGACGGTGGCCACCGGCGTGGTCGACGCGGTGAGCTACCTCGGCCTCGGGCACGTCTTCGTGGCGAACATGACCGGCAACGTGGTCTTCCTCGGCTTCGCCCTCGCGGGCGCCTCCGGCCTGTCGGCCACGGCCTCACTGGTCTCGCTCGCGGCCTTCCTGACCGGCGCGCTCTGCGGCGGACGGCTCGCCGGCCGGACCGCCGACCACCGCGGGCGCCTGCTGGCCCTGACCGCCTGCGTCCAGACCGCCCTGACCGCCGGCGCCGCCGTCACCGCCGCGCTCGCGGACGGCGCCGGCGCCCGCTACGCCCTGATCGTCCTGCTGGGCCTGGGCATGGGCCTGCAGAACGCGGTGGCCCGGCGGCTCGCCGTACCCGACCTGACCACCACCGTCCTCACCCTCACCCTGACCGGCCTCGCCTCCGACTCGGCCCCGGCCGGGGGCACCGCGCCGCGGCCGGGGCGCCGGATCCTCTCCGCCCTGGCGATGCTGCTCGGCGGCCTCGCGGGCGCGGTCCTGGTCCTGCACGGGCGGACCGCCACCGCCCTCGCCCTGGCCGCCCTGCTGCTCCTGGGCACGGCGCTGGCCGCCCACCGGCTCTCGGCCGCCCACGGGCCCGACGCGCCCTGGGCCGCGCCGGCGGCCTGACCACCGCACCGACACTCCGAGCACCCGCACCGACCACGACCGGGAGGTCACCCCCGTGCAACGCCCCCTGACCCGACGCCTCACCCGACGCCTGGTCCCGCTGGTGGCGGCGGTCGCCGCACTGGCGGCCGTCCCCACCGCCGCGCCCGCCCAGGGCACCCAGGCCGCGCCGGCCGCCGGGCACCGACAGTTCGCCGTCGGCCCCCAGTACGACTCCACCCACGTGTACGTCGAGCCGGGCACCGAGCAGGCCTTCGCGGCCAGTTGGGTGGCCACCTTCGGCGGGAGCACGATCGGGCCGAACGCCACCCAGGTGACCCCCACGCCCAGCCGGACGCTCTCCGAACTGGTCGTCTCCCCGGTGGGCACCCTCTCGGTGTTCGACTACACCACGCCCGTCCCGTACCCCTTCGGCACCGAGCGCACCGGCTGGCTGGTCACCGACCTCGACCAGGCGGTCCGCGCCGCCCGCGCCGACGGGGCCGCCGTCACCGTGGCCCCGTTCGCCGACCCGATCGGCCGGGACGCCGTCGTCCAGTTCCCCGGCGGCGTCAACGCCCAGCTGTACGTCCACACCACCCCGCCGTCCTACCCCGGGCTCGCCAGCGTGCCGGAGAACCGGCTCTACCTGTCACCGGACGCGGTGGGCGCCTTCCTGCACAGCTTCCTCGCCTTCACCGACGGCCGGATCGTCTCCGACGACCGCCGGGCCGACGGCGCCGCGATCGGACTGCCCGGCACCGCCTACCGGCTGCTGCGCCTCACCTCCGGCTTCGGCACCACGACGGTCGCCGTGACGGACGGCCACCTGCCGTACCCCTTCGGCCGGGAGCTCACCGGCTACGGCGTGGCGGACCTCGGCGCCACCCTGGAGCGGGCGAAGGCCGCCGGCGCGTCGGTGCTGTCCGGCCCGGTCCGGGCGGGCGACCGGGACAGCGCGATGGTGCGGTTCCCCGGCGGCTACGTCGCGGAGCTGCACGGCGACCGGTGACCCGGCCCGGGGGCGGTCACACCGCGATGCCGTACCCCTCCGGGCGGGCCGCGCCTCCCTGGGCGAAGCCCGCCCGGGCGCACGCCTGCCACTCGCGCGGCGAGACCCCGTAGGCGGCCCGGAAGGCCCGGCTGAAGTGACTGGCGCTCACGAAGCCCCACCGCCCGGCGACCGCCGCCACGGTCGCCGGGCCACCCGTCGGACCGGTCGCCGGACGGGCCGCCGTACGGGCGAGGTCCCGGCGGCACGCGTCCAACCGCTGGCGCCGGATCCAGCGGGTCACCGTCACCCCCTCGAAGCCGAACAGCTTGTGCAGGTACCGCACGGACACGTGGTGGGCCTCGGCGATCCGCTCCGGCGAGAGCTCCGGGTCCCCCAGGTGCCGCAGGATGTGGTCCTTCATCCGGGCCAGGGTGGCCAGGGCCGCCTCGGGCGCCTCCGGTACGGACCGGCCGCGGCGTTCGTGCGCGAGCACCGCGAGCAGGTCGAGCGCCGTGGTGGCGAGCCAGGCGGCCGCCGGCGGCTCCATGCTCCCGGCCGAGCGGGAGAGGCAGTCCAGGTAGGCGCCCACCAGGCGGGCGGTGTCGTCCTCGCGGGTGTCGAAGGCCGTCGCCGTGAGCACCCGCAGGTCCTCCTCGGTGACCCCGACGGCCGAGCGCGGCCAGTGGAAGGCCGTGAAGAGGAACGGCTCCGGCAGGTCCTTGGTGAACGGCCGCCCGGCGTCGGAGATCGCGAAGGTGCCCGGGCGCAGCTCCACCTGGCGGCCGTCCTGGAGCAGCCGGGCGGTGCCGCGGTGCTGGAGCGCCAGGGTGAGGTGGTCCTCGCCACCGCGGGCGATCAGCCGGGCGCTGCGCTCGACCCGCTGCGGGCCGGCCCGGACCAGGGAGACCTGGGCGGCGCCCAGCCGGTGGCTGGTGATCGTCGCGGGCGCGGGCGCGTCCTCGCGCAGGACGACGTCGAGCGGGATGAAGGTACGGGAGACCGCCTCGTGCCAGTACTCGGCGCGGTCGGCGGCCGGCACCCCGGCGGTGTCGAGGACGGCGGACGGGACGACGGACATCTGTGCTCCTGTTCGGTCTGCGGGCCCGACCGCGCCGGGTCGCGCCTCGGCGGCGGTGGCCCAAGTCGTGCTGGTTCGGCGGCTCGTCAGCAGGCCCCGTCGTTCCCGAGCGAGCGCCAGTCGCGCGGCGAGACCCCGTACGCGGCGCGGAAGGCCCGGCTGAAGTGCGCCGGGTTGACGAAGCCCCAGCGCTGGGCGACCGCCGACACGGTCGGGGCGGTCCGGCCGCGGCGGCCCAGTTCGCGGGCGCAGGCCTCCAGGCGGCGCTGCCGGACGAGCCGGCTCACCGTCACTCCCTCGTGCTCGAAGAGCCGGTGCAGGTACCGCACCGAGATCCGGTGGGCGTACGCGATCCGCTCGGGCGTCAGCTCCGGGTCGCCCAGCCGCTGGTCGATGTACTCCCGCACCCGCCGGACCAGGTGCTCGTTCGGGCCGTCGGGGCCGACACTGCCGGGGCCGTCCGCCGCCAGCTGGACGACCAGCGCGCTCACCAGGTCGGCGACCCGCCCGGCCAGCTGGTCCCCAACCGGGCCGGGGTAGGAGTGCGCGGAGGCGGCCAGGGTGCCGAGGAAGGGCCCCAGCACCGGCCCGCAGCCGTCCGCCGGGCCGACGGCCGTACCCGCCGCGTGCCGCAGGTCGCGCTCCGACACGCCCACCATCCGGCGCGGCAGTTGGAACAGGTGGGTGCGGAAGCGCCCCGGGTACTCGACGGCGAACGGCCGCCCGGCGTCGTACAGGACGAGCCCGCCCGGCGGCACCTCCGCGCGGCGCCCGTCCTGCTCCAGCACGGCCCGGCCGGACTCCTGCACCCCGACCCCGACCTGCGGCTCGGTGCGCGGGGCCGGGGCGATCAGGTCGGCGCTACGGGAGAACCGGGCGGTGTCCCCGTCCAGGGTGGAGATCCGCACGTAGCCGAGCCGGTGCGACACCGGGAGCCCGTCGGACGGCCGCCCGGTGAGCGGGTGCGCCCCCGCCGGAACCGGCGCCGCCGGAGCGCCCCGGAACGCGGCCTTCCCCTCGTCCACGACCGCCCCGGCCGTCCCCCGCACACCCATCTGACCGTCCTCCCGTCGAAGCCCTGCGCGACTCAGCCTGGACTTCGACGGCGACGGCCCGTTAGGTCATCTGACTGCCTGGTTCGACAGCGGTCGGAGGAGCCGCCGCTCCGCCGACTCGGCCGCCGTCGAGGGCGTGGGCGAGCGCGGCCCGCGAGGTGATGCCGAGCTTCGGGAAGATCCGGTACAGGTGGGCCCCGACGGTGCGGGGCGACAGCTGGAGCTCCCGGCCGATCTCCTTGTTCGTCAGGCCGGTCGCGGCCAGCCGGGCGATGCGCAGTTCATGGCCGGTCAGGCCGGACGGTCCGGCGGCCGGTCCGGCCGGCGGCAGGGCCGCGGAGTCCCCGGCGGCCCGCAGTTCCTCCTCGCACCACCGGGCCCAGGGGTCCGCCCGGAGGCGGCGGAACACGTGGTGGGCCGCGCGCAGCGGCTCCCGGGCCCCGGGGCGGTGGCGCCGGCGCAGCCACCCGCCGTGGGCGAGCCGCAGCCGGGCGAGGTCGAACGCCCACCGCTCGGCGCCCGGCACGGCGTACGCGGCGCGGTAGGCGGCGTCGGCCTCGTCGTCGTCGGCGGCCAGGGCGGTGGCGGCCGCGAAGAGGAAGGCGTGGCGGCCGGAGATCTCCGCCGAGCGCGCCGCGCGTCCGGCCGCGAGGTGAGCCCGGGCCTCCTCGTGCCGGCCGGTGTGCACGGCGGCCGTCACCAGGTCGAGGACCAGCGTGTGGTGCCAGGGCCGGCCGCCGGGCAGGTGTCCGGGCGGGGTGAGCTCGCAGAAGTGGGCGTACGCCTCCTCGTAGCGCCGGTGGGCGAGCGCGGCCAGGCCGCGCAGGTGGCTCAGGCGGTCGAGGACGTACCGCATCCGGGCGCGGGTGGCGGTCGGCCGGACGGCCTGTTCGATCTCCCGCAGGCCGTCCTCGTCGCCCCGGCCGGCCAGGAAGTGGGCGTGGTACAGGCGGAACACCAGGGCGTTGGTGCGGTAGCCGAGCTCCTCCGCGATCCCGGCCTCGCGCAGGCAGACGGCCGCCCGGTCCCAGTGCCCGAGCAGGAAGTCCTGGTGGCACCTGGCCTTGGCGACCGAGCCCTGGGTGGCGTAGCCGTGCAGCCCGGTGAAGCGGCGCCACAGGTCGCCCTCGGGGCAGTCGAGCGCCGAGGCGGTCCAGAGCAGGAGCCAGGCAGCACCGGCCTCCTGCTCCGCGCTGAGGTCCGCGGCCGCCGCCCGGAGCGCGGCGGCCGTGTCCGGGCCCGGGTCGGTCCAGGCGCGCAGGCAGAGCCTGCCCGCCTCGGAGACGTTCTCCCGGTGCCGTTCCAGGGCCTGCCAGGCCCAGGGGTCGTCCGTGTAGCTGGCGGCCAGGAGGAGTTTGAAGTAGGCCTGCTCGACCAGCCCGCCGAAGGATTCGGCGCCCGGCGCGGTCAGCGCGTCGAGGGCCGCGGGCAGCAGGGCGGAGGAGGACTCGAAGTCGACATGGTGGCTCTGGTCGACGTAGACCACCGCGTACGCGAACAGCGGGGCGGCGTCCTCGGGCACGGTGCTGGCCTTCAGGTCCTCCACCAGGGCCGCGGTGTGCCGCAGTTGCCCGCCGTGGGCGGACATCACCGCGGCCCAGGTGAGCCGGCGGGCGCGCTCGCAGGAGCTGGGGCTGAGGGTGGCGGCGCGTTCGAGCAGCAGCGCGCCCTCCGCGTCGCCGCCGCGCCGGGCGAGGTCGCGGCCGGCCTCCTGGAGGCGGTGCGCGAGGTCCTCGTCGGGCAGCAGCGCGGCGGCGGCCTCGTGGACCAGCCGCCGCGGGTCGCCCGGCGCGAGCGCGTCGGACAGCGCGCGGTGCGCCTCGCGGCGCGCGGTGTCGGAGGCCGCGGAGACGACGGCGGTGCGCACCAACGGGTGCCGGAACACCAGTTGCCCGGCCGGGTCGAGCCGGGCCAGCCCGTCGGCCTCGATCCGTTCCAGGATCTCCCGCGCGTTCTCGTCCGCGACCGCGCTCAGCCACTCGCCGCTGCCGAAGTCCGGACTGGCGGCCAAGGCGCCGAGCAGCAGCAGACGGCCGGCCTCCGGCGGCACCGCCCCCAGCCGTTCGGTGAACATCCGCTCCAGCTTCCGCCCCAGCGGCAGCCGCTCCGGCAGTGGCGCGGCCCCGCGCTGCTGGGCGGCCGCGAGCTGGCGCGGCAGCTCCACCAGCGCCAGCGCGTTCCCGGCCGCCTCCGCCAGCACCCGGTCCCTGGCGGGCGCGGCGAGTTCGGGGTAGCGGGAGCCCAGCAGCAGGGCCGCGTCCGTCCGGGGCAGCGCCCGCACGTCGACGGCCTCGGCGGACCAGAGCCGGGCGGCCAGCCCGTCCGGGCGGGTGGCGCCGACGATCACCACCCGCTGCTCGGCGCAGCGCCGGTGGAGGAAGGCGTAGACGGTCGCGCTCGACGAGTCGATCCAGTGCAGGTCGTCGAGGAGGAGCAGCGTCGGGGCGGCCCGCGCCGCCTCCTCCAGCAGGGCCAGCGCGGCGGCACCGACGGCGAGGCCGCTCGGGGCGCCGGGGCGGACGCCGAACGCGCTCTCCAGGGCCTCCCGCTGGTGGGCGGACAGCGCGGTGGAGCGCTGGAGCGGCGCCCAGAAGGCCTGGTGGAGGGCGCCGAACGCGAGGTCCGTCTCCGCCTCGGAGCCGACCGCGCGCAGGACGGTGAACCCCCGCTCGCGCGCCGCCCGTTCCACCCAGGCCAGCAGTGTGCTCTTGCCGACCCCCGCCTCACCGCGCAGCAGCACCGTGGAACCGCTCGCACCGTCCACGGCCTGGACCAGCGCCGCCGTCAGCAGCTCCGTCTCCCGCTGCCGGCCGACCAGGACCGGAACCCGCCCGCCGTCCACCACTCTCGTCCCCCTCGGGTTCTCACCGCCCACTCCCCGGGCACCCAAGGCTACAATCCGTCAACCCGCCCCGGCACTACGGCGGGTAGGCCCCCGGGCGCGCAGCGTGCCCAGCCCCTGCTCGGCCCCCGCTCCCGCCCGCCGGCCCATCGGTTCCCTCCCGGGACACCCCCCGTGCACGGACGCGCAACCGCCCCGGCTCCCGCCGCCGTAGCGTCATACGGCGCACCGGACCGGCGGTCCGCCGCGACCGCCTCACCTTCGGCGGCCACGCCGACCTCACCGGCTCCTTCCAGAACTGACCGGCCCCCCACACACCAGACGAAGGCCGACACACCCATGACCGATCCCCGCGACGGGCAGCCACCCAGCGCCCCGGACGACCTGTGGTGCCCCTTCCCCTCCCTGACGAACCCCCACGCCGAGCAGGCCGACCGGCAGAGCCTGGACTGGCTGGCGCGCCACCGGCTGCTGGACGGGCGCCACCGGCAGTCCGACCGGATCGGCCGCCAGCGCAGCGGCCACCTGGCCGCGCGGACCAACCCGGAGGTCTCCGCCGGGATGCTGCGCCTGCTGTCCGACTGGTACGTCTGGCTCTTCGCCTTCGACGACGGGTACTGCGAGGACCGCGAACGCGGCGCCGCCCCCGGGCCGTTGGCCCGTACGACCGCCCTCCTCGCCCGGGTGGTCGACCCCGAGCCGCCCGGCGACGAGCTGCCCGGACCGGCCGGTGCCTACGCGACGGCCCTGCGGGAGATCCGGGACCGGGTCGCCGCGCAGGCCTCGCCGTCCCAGCTGTTCCGGTGGGAGTGCACGGTCCGCGACTACCTCTCCGCCCAGGTCTGGGAGGCCGCCAACCGGGAGGCGGGCACCGTACCGGGCCTGGCCGAGTACGTGGCCATGCGCCGGCACGCCGGGGCGACGTACACCTGCCTCGCCCTGGTCGACCTCGCGGCCGGCGACGAAGTGCCGGCCGCGGAGGCGGACGGACCGTCGCTGCGCAGGCTCAGGGACCTCACGGCGAACCTGGTGAGCTGGGACAACGACCTGTACTCCCACGCCAAGGAGGCCGCCGGCGGCCAGGGCCGCCACAACCTGGTCGAGGTCCTCGCCCGCCACCACCGCTGCTCCCCAGCCGAGGCCCGACGGTCGGCCGTCGCCATGCGCGACGCCGAGATGCGCGCGTTCGTCGAACTGAGCCGGACCGTCCGCACGGACGGCAGCGACGCGGCCTCCGCGTACGCCCGCAGCCTCGGGCTGTGGCTGCGCGGGCACATCGACTGGTCGCGCGGCAGCTCCCGGTTCGACGTGCCGTCCCCCACGGCGAGGCACTGATGCGCGAGGACACCGCCCCGCCCGGCAGCGCGCCGCGCGCGCCCGGCCACCTGCCCCTGCTCGGCCACCTGCTCCCGCTGCTGACCAGCCCCGTGCCGTTCCTCCAGTCGCTCGCCGACCACGGCCCGGTGGTGCGGATCCACCTGTGGCGCAGGCCCGTTCACGTCCTCACCGACCCCGGGCTGGTCCACCGGCTGCTCGTCCAAGACGCCGCGAGGACCGAGAAGGGCTTCGTCTTCGACCAGGCCCGCGGCCTCCTGGGCAACGGCCTGTTCATCTCCGAGGGCGCGTTCCACCTCCGCCAGCGGCGCCTGGTGCAACCGGCCTTCCACCGCGACGGCATCCGCCGGTACGCCGCCCTGGCCGCGCGGCTGGCAGCGGCGGCGGTGTCCCGCTGGGAGACCGGGCGGCCCGCGCCGATCGAGCCGCGGATGCACGGACTCGCCCGGGACATCGTGGTCGAGGCACTGTTCGCCACCCGCCTGACCCCCGCCCAGAGGGCCCGGATCGACCGGGCCGTGCCCGTCGTCCTCACCGGCTTCGTCCAGCGGGCGCTCTACCCGTCGCCGCTGCTGGAGAAGCTGCCCGTACCGGCCAACCGGCGCTTCGACGCGGCGGTCCGGGACCTGCGCACCACCGTGGACGAGATCGTCGCCCGGGCCGCCGCCCCGCAGCAGGGCCCGGACGGCACCCTGCTCTCCCTGCTGCTGACCACCCGCGACGAGGAGACCGGCCTCACCATGCCACCGGCCCAGGTCAGGGACGAGGCCGTCTCGCTGCTCCTGGCCGGCACCGAGACGACCGCCACCACACTCGCCTGGCTCTTCCACGAACTCGCCCGGCACCAGGACCTCCAGGACGAGCTGAGCGAGGAGGTGCGCGCCGTCGCCCCCGACGGTGCCGTGTCCCCGGACGACCTGCCGCTCCTGGAACGCACGGGCCACGCGATCAGCGAGACCCTCCGCCTCCACACCCCCAACTGGATCCTGATGCGCCGGGCGACGGAGCCCCTCCGGTACGGCGGCGTCGTCCTGCCCCCGGGGGCGGAGATCCTCTTCAGCCCCACCGCGCTGCACCGCTCCCCGCTGCTACACCCCGACCCGTCGCGGTTCGACCCCGACCGCTGGCGCCAGCCCGCCGGCCACGCCCCACCCAGGCTGTCCATCCCCTTCGGCGCGGGCCGGCACAAGTGCGTCGGCGAGTCCTTCGCCTGGACCGAGATGCTCGTCGTCACCGCGGCCGTCCTCGCCCGTCTGCGACTCAGCCCGGCCACGGCCACCCCGCTCCGGGAGAGCGCGACCGCCGCCACCGTCCGCCCACGCGGCCCGCTGCTCGTCGCCGAACCCCGGTGATCCGCCGGCGGCCGGCGCGTGCGCGCAGGGGCAGGCCCCGGTGCCCGGGTACGACGACCGGCCGGCGGACGTGGCGGCGGTGGCCGTACTGCCGTGAACCCGTCATTCCTGCGGATACCGGGGGATAACCCCACCCACGACCGGGTGGGTAGCGGCATCGTCGCAGGTGGTCCGCTCCGGAGAGGGTTGGGGCAGCGGCGTGACCCGCCGGCTTCCTCGACAAGCAACCGGAGTTGATGCATGCGCAATCAGGCGCAGCAGACCGTCCACCCGTCCCGGCACCGGAAGGTCCTGGTGGCCGCGATGGCCGTCGGTGCCCTGACGACGGGGGTGCTGGCCCCGTCCGCGGCCTTCGCGGCACCGAAGCCGGACACCGTCCAGCAGGGCCTCGACGCACTGGTGCGGGACGACGGCATCGTCGGCACGCTGGCGAACGTCGAGAAGGGGCACGGCCGAGCCCGCGACTACACCGCCGGGGTGGGTGACCTGGCCACCGGGGCGAAGGTCCCGGTCGACGGTCAGGTGCGGATGGGCAGCAACACCAAGACGTTCACGGCGGTGGTCGTGCTCCAGCTGGTCGGAGAGGGGAAGATCGGCCTCGACGCGCCCGTCGAGACCTACCTGCCGGGCCTCGTCCGGGGGGACGGCATCGACGGGCGGAACATCACCGTCCGTCAGCTCCTCCAGCACACCAGCGGGCTCCCGGAGTACCTGCGGGGTGATGCCTCGTTCCACTACTACGAGCCGCGCGACCTCCTCGACAACGCACTGCGGTTCAAGGCCGACTTCGCCCCTGGCGACCGGTTCAACTACAGCAACACGAACTACCTCGTGGCCGGCCTGATCGTCCAACGGGTCACCGGCCGCCCGCTCGCGACGGAGATCGACCGCCGCATCGTCAAGCCCGTCGGCCTGCGCCACACCTATTTCCCCACCCCCGGCGACACGACCATCCGCGAGCCCCACCCCAAGGGCTACTACCGCGAAACCCCCGACGCACCCCTGCGCGACGTCACCGAGACGGACCCCTCCTTCGGCTGGGCCGCCGGCCAGATGATCTCCACCAACTCCGACCTCAACCACTTCTTCTCCGCACTCCTCCACGGCGGCCTCCTCCCACCCGCCCAGCTCGCCGAAATGAAGAAGACCGTCCCCGCCGAGGCCGTCGGCCCAGGCGCCGCCTACGGACTCGGCCTCGTGAGCAGGCCCCTGCCCTGCGGCGGCGGCCTCTACTGGGGCCACGGCGGCAGCTTCCCCGGCTACGAGACCCGCGGCGGCGTCACCGAGGACGGCAGCGCCGCGGCCAACATCGCCGTGACCTCCCGCCCGACCGACAAGGCCGCCCTGAGGCACGTCGAGAACGTCGTCGAAGCAGCCCTCTGCCGCTGAGGCCGCTCAGGCCGCTGCGCCCGGACAACACCGGCGTACGCACCGATGGTTCCGCGGCTCCAGTCTCCGGCCCGGGGCGGGGTACTCCCCCGCTCCGGGCCGGAGGCCGTCTACCCGGCAGCTCCGCGATGCCGAAGGGCCGCATCAGCCTCAGCGGGTCGGCGCACTCGAACGCCTCGTTGGCGAGCCGGTCCTGGCCGTCCGGCGTCACGCCCTCGGCCGGTCCGCCGGACGGAACCCGGACCGGGCAACGATCCGAGCGGACGCTCCCGCCGGGCGGAATCCGCACACGATTCGTACAGTGACAACTGCGGAGCGAGACCCCGCGTCCCCGCCATGGCGCAGCAGCGGTCCGGCTCGAACGGACCTGAGGCGGGACGCCGGCCGGCGCTGCCCATCAGAACCCGCCCTGCCGGAGCGAAGGACCGTGCCCACCCGCCGTTCCCCACCGGCTTCCGGTCACCCCTTCCCGCTGAGCAGTCCACACCGAGGAGCAGCAGGACGATGGCACGTACGGCAGCCACCAAGAGAACGGCGAGCGCCCGGCGGCGAGCGGGCGACACGGACGAGGCAAAGGTCGCCGATGCCTCGGTCAAGGCGGAGTTCCTCGGCGACGACACCCACATCGACCCCGGCTCTTCGAACAGCAAGGGGACCGTCTTCGAGAACGCCACGCTCGACTTGAGCCAGGGCACCGTGCAGCCTCCCGAACCGGTGGCGGGCGAGAAGGCGGTCCTCTCCTGGACGGTGACGAACCTCGGGCCCGACGACGTCACCTCCGCCGTCTGCGAGTACGACATGGGGGACGGTCTGAGCGAAGTCGACTTCACCATCGACGACAAGCGCGCCCCGGAGCACAAGCTGCCGCCCTTGAAGCGTGGCGAGAAAGCCGTGGTGGCCCTCACCGTGCAGATCGCACCGAACGCCGGCATCCCCCTGGGTGTCCTGTTCGGTGTCCACACCGCCGACGCGACGCCAAACCGGCAGACCATCGTGGACCCCGTGTCGAAGGTGGACCTCTCCCTGACGGGTGACTCCGCCGACGGCACGGTGCCGGCAGATCAACCCGTCAGTTTCCGTTGGAAGGTGGAGAGCCGAGGACCGTCCAGCGCAGAAATGGTGAGTGTACGGGCCGTCCTGCCTCCCGGGGTGCGCTTCGACTCCGCCTACGAGGACGAAGCCCCACAAACCAAGGGCACCCTACAAGCCGATGGCAGCGTCCTCTGGCAGCTCGGCTACCTGGACCCACCCCAATCGCGCACGGTGACGGTCAAGGCGAAGACCTCCCCGACCACACGGGACACCCTGGTCGCCACCGCCGTGGCGACCTTCAGCAGGCCGGACGGCTCTGGCAGTCCGGCAACCACCCCGCAGGTACCCGTCACCCTGAAGGTCCAGGAACTCGCCACGCTCACCTGCACAGCGGCCGCCGTCCCCCCGCAGACGGTCGCCGGGCGGGACGAGGTCACCTACACCTGGACCTTCCACAACGAGGGCCCCTCCGTCGTCCGGGGCCTCGCCGTCACCGCGACGCTGCCGGACGGTCTGGCTTTCGTCTCCGCCACTGACCACGGCACGCTCCAGAAGGGCGGCATCGTCAGCTGGGCGCTGCCCCCGGTCGAGTCCGGCGACACGTCCGTCGCCGTCACCGCGAAGGTCGACCCCGGGGCCCTCGGCCCGCTGACCGCCTCGGCGAAGGCCTCCGCCACGACCCTGGATGCCAAGACAAAGAAGCCGATCAAAGTCCCGGCGACCGAGGCGACCGTCACCGCCACCGCAGAGGCCGTGCTGTCGCTGCGCGCCGAAGCCACCGACCCGGCCCAGGTGGTGGCGGGTGACCGTGACCACCCCGCTGCCTTCCGGTGGACACTCACCAACAAGGGAAGTTCCACGGCGACCGGCGTCACCGCACGGGTCACCCTGCCGCCCGGCGCCACCTTCGTGTCCGCCACCCCGACAGCCACTGTCAAGGGCACGGACATCAGCTGGGATCTGGGCACCCTCCCGCCGAACCGCCCGGCCGACCTCACCCTCCGTGTCTGGCCCGCCCCGGAGGTTCGCGGCTCGCTCACCCTCAAGGCCGGCGCTGAGGCGCAGACACTCGACCCCCGCACCGGGAAGCCGGCCAGAACGCCCGAGGCACCGGCCACGGTCCAGGTGGCGGTGCAGGACCGACTCGAGATCATCGAGACCCGGTTCAGCCCGGACACGGTCCAGGAAGGCGACCAGCTTGCCCTGGCCTGGAATGTGAGGAACACCGGTCCGTCCCTGGCCCGCAACGTGACCCGTACGGTCAAGCTGCCGAGCGCCCTGAGCCTCGCCGACGGCCAGCAAGCCACCTATCCTCAGGAGGAGTTGGCGCCCGGCAAGGCCGGCGGATGGTTCACGGTCGTCACGACGGTCGGCCACACGCAGGACCACCAGGTCACCGTCACGGGCCTGTTCACCCGCGATGGCTCCACCGAGGCGACCAGCAAGGACATCACCATCCCCGTCAAACAGGGGAAGGGCAACTTCCGATTCCCCTTCGACTTCGGGCCCTTCGGCTTCCCGCCCCCGTTCGGCGGCGAAGGCAGCGGAAAGGACCACGACGAGTCGGACGACGATGACGACGACGAGAAGGACAAGACCACCACACTGAAGTTCACCAAGGCGAAAGCCGATCCGGAAACGGTCGACCCCGGCAAGTTCCTGACCTACTCCTGGACCCTCAAGAACACCGGTCGCAACGTCACCGCCAAGAACATCTACGTGTCGATCACCCTGCCCGCCGACGTCAAGCCGACGGAGGTTCACGGGCTGCCCGCTACCCCCACCCCCAAGATGATCATCGGCTACCTGGGTTCGCTCGCCCCGGGCAAGACCCAGGACTTCTCGGTGAAGACCCTCGTCGACGACGGTGCCACCGGCTCGCTGCCCGCCCGAGCGTACGCCTGTTCCGCACAGGCCCGCCCGGCCTGGAAGACCGCCGAGGCCACCGCCCGCGCCTCGTCCCAGCTGGACCTGACCGGGGCGGTAACCCCGAACCCCGCCGACGCCGGAAAGCGGATCACCTACCACTGGACGCTGGCCAACAAGGGGCCCTCCGACGCGTCCGGGCTCACCGTCCGGATCACCATGCCCGACCAGGTGTCCGACCCGAAGGGCCTGGTCACCGAAGGCGGATCGCAGACGGCACGTTGGGACGAGCCGAAGCGGCAGCTCGTCTTCGACTCCCTCGGCACGCTGTCGAACGGCCAGCAGCTGACCTTCGAGGCCACCGCCACCGTTCGCAAGGATGCCGCCGGCCCGCTGGAGGCGACCGCCCACGCCCAGGCCACCGACGCCGCCGACGCCAAGAACACCCTGACGGCCGAGGTCAAGGTCGCGTTGAGCCTCACCGGCGAGGCTGTCCCGCCTGCGGTGGTCGCCGGGCGCGACCTGACCTACGTGTGGACCCTCGCCCACGCCGGCGGGCCCGCCGCAGAGAAGATCGACCTCACCGCCGGCCTGCCGGCCTCCCTCACCTACCGCACTTCCTCCCACGGCGGAGCGACGTCGGACGGCAGAAGGGTCCAGTGGCCGCCGATCGATCTCAAGCCGGGCGAGCAGCGCACGGTCACGGTCACGGCCCTCGTCGACCCGGCCGCCAAGGACATCCCCGCCGTGACCGCCACCGCCAAGGCGGGCGACACCGCCAACGCCACGGGCCGGATCGGCTCGGTGCAGGTCACCCGGGCGAGCGCGCTCACGCTCAACGGCATCGGCACCCCCAGCCCGGTGACGGTGGGCGAACATGCCTCGCTCGTCTGGACGGTGGTCAACCGCGGCCCGTCGGTGGCCTCCGGCGCCGTCGCCGACCTCACGCTGCCACCCGAACTGAGCAATCCCAAGATCACCGTCTCGAACGGCAGGAAGGCGCCCGTCCAGGCCAGTCCGACATCCCTGCCCGACCTCAAGCCCGGCCTGTCCGTCACCGTGACCGCCACCGGCACCACCACCGCCGACGACCTGACCCGGGCGCCGGGCACGGTGAGCGGACGGGCCGTGGTCAAGGAGGAGGGGCAGACTCCGGCCGACGCGGCCGCGCGGATCGAGATCGACTCCGACGCCGTCCTGACCCTCACCCCGGACCCGGACACCGCCGACCTCCGCACCTTCGATGCCGGTGCCACCGTCCCGTTCACCTGGACGGTCGCCAGAACCGGCACCTGCGCCACCGGCCCCGCCTCCCTCCAGGTCGCCCTGCCCCCGGAGCTCACCGTCACCGAGGCCCTGATCGACGGCCAGGCCCCGTCCTCGCTGTCGCAGAGCGACGGACACCTCACCCTCGGCCTCGACGGCCTCGCCACCGGGAAGCAGACCGTGCGGGTCACCTGCCGGGTGTCGCCCCGAGCTCCCGCCACCACGGCGAAAGGCCCCGATCCACTCGCCGTCACCGCACTGCTCTTCGCGGACGGCGCGAGCCCGGTCATCCACACCGCACGGCTGAACGTCACCGTCCGCAGCACCGTACGGATCAGCGCCTTCCAACTCCCCTACCCGGTCACCGCCGGCGGCGAGAGCGTCCTGGTCTGGTCCCTCGGCAACGACGGGCCCTCCAGCGCCCGGGACACCTCGTTCGTCCTGACGCTCCCGAAGGACTTCGCCTTCCTGGACGCCACCGTCGACACCGCCCCGCGCAGCGGCACCGTCGATCCGGCGCACCCCGGCCGGTGGACCGTTCCCGTGGGAGAGCTCGCACCGGGCGAGGCCGCGCAGATCGCCGTACGGGTCGCCGTCTCCCCCGACCCGGCCGGCCCGAAGGCCGCCGTCACCCGGTCCGCCACCGTCGGCACCACGACCGGTCTGGCCTCCGGCAGCGACCCCGTGCCCATCGGCAGCACCGCGCAGGTCGCGATCACCACGACGGTCTCTCCCCCCGCACCCCTGGTCGGCGACAACGTCACCTACGTCTGGAACCTCACCAACACGGGCCAGAGCACCGTACGCGGGGCCACCTTCGAGGTCACCGTGACGGGCGAAGGGTTCGTCCCCGACCACGGATCCACCGTCGCCAAGGTCACCCCGTCCGAGGACGGGAAATCCCTCACCGTCGTCTTCGTCGTCCCCGCGCTCGCGCCGGTGGCCGAGCAGACGTTCACCCTGGTCGGGAAGGCCACCACGGCCGTCATTCTGGTGGCCATGCCCGTGGTCAAGGACGGGACGGGCAAAGCCCTCCAGCCTCCGGGCCCTGAGAAGCGCACGCAGGTCGGCCGCATCACCACGCCCCCGCGTACGACACGGACCTCCCGCACCGCGCCTCGCCCGACGGACGCGAAGCCCCGCCGGGCCGCAGCCAAGCGCACGACGCCCGCCAAACGCACGGCGGCGCCCGCCGGGCGACGCAAGCGCCTCCCCGCTTCCTGAACCGCCCTCCGGCCGCACCCGGTCGCGCGCAGCCCCCTCGCCTCCGACCCGCGCGGGCCCGTCGGGCCCCGAAGGAAGTCTCCCCATGCCTAAGTCGTCCGTCCTTGCCATCGGCCTCGCGGCCGTGTCCCTGGCCGCCTGCTCCGGCGCTCCGACCGCCGACCCACAGGCAGCACCGCAAGCGCCGCTGCTCCCCGCGCTCCTGGAATTCGGGGGGCCGCAGTGGGAACGCGCGGGCGCCTATGCCGCCTACATCGCGTCGATCCGCGACGCCGTGGCGCCCGCTGCTGACGTGGAGACCTCCGTCGGCATGCGAAGGCTGCACGTCAGCCCGTCTATTCAGCAGAAGGTGGTGGACGCCAAACCCAAGAATCCCAAGTCATACACGACGGAGGACTTCGTCGGGATCCGGATCACCAGCCGCGACCAGTCGCAGCACATCACCTTCCTGATGCGCAAGGACGACCTCTACGTCATCGGCCTGTACAACGAGGACAAGAACAGCTACATCCGATTCGAAAAACCCCAGCAGAATTGGCGCGACTATCCCTTCCCTGCCGATCGGACCGGCAGCTGGACGAAGGGCACGCAATACCCCAAGCTCTGCGAAAAGATCAGCTCTGGAAGGCTGGAGATAACGGACAACAGCCTGAACAGCGCGGTCAAGGAATTCGCCGACAAGGGCAACGGAGCTGACGGAGCATCCCTGTGCCAACCGGCCGTTCTCTTCGCCGAAGCCGCACGGTTCGCCCCGATCACCGAAGCGGTCCAGGCCGGATGGCCACAGGCCGGCAAGGCCACCACCCTGAACACAGACCTGCTGAACTACATGACGAATTGGTCCGATATGTCGAAGTATGCCTTCTGGAAACCGGCGCAGAAGAGCTCCCGGGGAGAGAAGGACAGATTCGGCGCCAATGACTTCAACGTCGGCCCGCAGGAACCCCCGCAGTACGTCCACCGCACGGCGGTGAAGCCGATCGTGTTCGAGGTCGTCAGCGTCTACAACGGCAACGGCAGCAGAGCGGGGCGATGCGGCGGGGTGTTCGTCGCGGACAAGAAGGGAGACGGCCCTTGCGCGCCCGCACCCGGCGACTCCTGATGGTCCACCTCACTAGCCGTACCTGCCCCAGCGCCGTACCCGAGCAGCGTTCAGATTCAGATTCATGTTCACACCCCGATAGCCACGGGTAGGCAGCGGATCACCGAACGTAGGCAGCGGAAGGGAACCGGAATGAGCGGTCAGCCGGGAGTGACGACGGACGCCGGCGATGTCCAGGCTGCGGCACCGTACGACGAGGCCGATGTCATCTTCCACGGCGGTGAGATCGTGACGGCGGCCGCCGACTCCCAGGAGTCCGATCCCCGTCCCGAGGCGGTGGCCGTCAAGGACGGAGTCATCGTCCACGTCGGCGACTACCAGGAGGCCGTCGACCGCTGGCAGGGCCCGCGGACGAAGGTGCGGGACCTCGCCGGGCGCGCGCTGCTGCCCGGGTTCATCGACGCCCACGGCCACCTGGGCGGCATCGGGCTGCAGGCCACCCTCGCCAACCTGCTGGCCGCCCCCGACGGCGACGTCACGGACATCGACTCGCTCCTGAACAAGCTGCGCGCGTGGGCGAAGACACCGGTGGGCGCCTTCTCCAAGTGGATCATCGGGTTCGGCTACGACGACGCCATGCTCGCCGAAGGCCGGCACCCCACCCGCGAGGATCTCGACAAGGTGTCCACCACCCGGCCGGTGCTGGCCATCCACCAGTCCTTCCACCTCGGGGCCGTGAACAGCCGGGGCCTGCGGGAGTTGGGCTACACCAGGGCCACCGCCGACCCGGACGGCGGCGTCATCCGACGCCAACCCGGCCCCGTGGCCCGGCCGTTCGGCGAACCCAACGGCGTCCTGGAGGAGACGGCCTTCAGTCCGGCCTCCGAAAAGGCCACCGAGGGGCTGCCGTTGACCGCGATGGCCGCCCTCTTCAGCAAGGGCGTGGCGTCGGCCGCGAGCTTCGGCTTCACGACCGTCCAGGAGGGCGGCGCCACACTGAAGAACCTGAAGGCCCTGCGGGACGCCGCGGCCCTCAAACCCTTCAAGATCGACGTCGTCGCCTACGCACGGGCCGACGAGGCCACGGCCTCACCGGAGCCGGACCCGGTCGGCGTGAGCCAGGAGTACCACCGCGGCGTGCGCGCTGCCGGCGTCAAGATGTACCTGGACGGATCCCCTCAAGGCCGCACGGCCTGGCTCACCAGGCCATACGAGGAGCGGCCGGAAGGCACTCCCGAGGGCTACTCCGGCTACCCCACCATCGAGGACCCCAAGGTCGTCCTGGACCAGGTGAGCACCGCGTACGCCAGGGGCTGGCAGGTGCTGGCGCACGTCAACGGGGACGCCGCGATCGACCAGTTCATCGAGGCGGTCCGGACCGCCTCCGCCGAGGTCGAGCCCGCCGACGCCGACCGGCGGACGGTGGCGATCCACGCCCAGACCGCCCGCGAGGAGCAGATCGAGGACTTCGCCCACCTGGGCGTCATCCCGTCCTTCTTCTCCATGCACACATACTACTGGGGCGACTGGTACCGCAAGACCGTCCTCGGGCCGGAGCGGGCCGCCACCATCTCCCCCGCCCGCTGGGCCGTGGACCGGGGGATGGTCTACACCTCGCACCACGACGCCCCGGTGGCCCTGCCCAACTCGATCGCCATCCTCTCCAGCCAGGTCACCCGCCGCACCCGCACCGACCAGGTCGTCCTAGGGCCCGAGCAGTGCGTGTCGGCGTTGGACGCGGTCAAGTCCATCACCATCCACGCCGCCCACCAGTACTTCGAGCAGGACCGCAAGGGCAGCATCGAGGTCGGCAAGCTCGCCGACCTGGTGATCCTCTCCGCGAACCCGCTGACGGTCCCGCCGGAGGAGATCAAGGACATCGCCGTCGCTGAGACCATCAAGAAGGGCACCACCATCCACCCCGCCACCGCGGCCGGCACCGACGGCGACGCCTCCGAGGCCGGACTCGAGGCCCCGACGGACTACCAGTGGCACGGCTGCTGCTGACATCGCGTCCCGGGCTGCGGCCACCCAGGGCCTCCGGGCTCGGGTGGCCGCACCGTACGTGCCGTTCGCGGCAGGCGGGGGCCGGTCAGCGGGCGAGGACGTGGCCGTCGTCGGGTCGGTGGTCGCGGGAGCGGCGCAGGTCGGCGGTGACGTAGGTGCGTTGCAGCCAGCGGTCCGCCCCGTCGTAGCGGGGCCGGAAGGCGGTACGGCCGTGGACGGTGACGCGGTTGTCGATGACGACCAGGTCGCCGGGGGCCAGGCGCAGGGTGCGGGCGGTCGCCTCGCAGGCCCGGCCGAACGCGGCCAGCGCGGCGGCGGCCCGAGGGGTGAGCGGGGTGGTGACGAGTTGGGCCATGCGGATGTCAGGGTCCTCGGCCGCGCCCGACAGCACCGGTCGGGGTTCGGCTCCGGCCCCGCTCGCGGCGTCGGGGCCGAAGGAGGGCGGCGGCGTGGTGCGGAACTCCGGTGCGGACAGGGCCTCCCGCTCGGCCGGGGTGAGGAGGGGCAGTGCCTGGCGGATGCCGGCGACGCGCATCCCGGCGGTCCGGTCGTGGTCGGCGCGCAGGCACAGGAAGACCACGTAGTCCGGCGGGTGGGGGTGGAAGCCGTTCTCGGTGTGGAAGGACAGCGGCACCGATCCGGCGTTGCCGTGGAAGGCTTCCTGCCCGGGCACGGGCACGACGTCCTGCACCAGGGCCCCCGACTTCTCTGCCAGGTAGGCGAGCGGCTCGCCGAGCCCGCAGGCCACCATGGTGAGCAGCGCGGCCGGGACGGTCGCCTGCCGCTGGACCGAGCCGGGTACGGCCGGGGTCGGGGGCAGGGCCGCCCGGTCGACGGGCAGGCCGCCGATCACCAGGGTGCCGCGCGGGCCGGAGTGCCGGCGGAACCGGCGCACCGCCCGGCGCAGCGGCAGCGGGAGTTCGTCCCAGGCGTCCCGGGCCCGTGCCACCCATGCGGGGCTGTCGACCTGGTCGCCCCCGTCGGCGGACAGGGTCCGGGCCAGTCGCTCGCACGTGTCGGCGTCGGCCGGGCCCAGGTTCCAGTCCGCGGCGGCGGCGGTGTTGTCGGTGGTGCCGGGCATCGGTTCTCCTGCCGGGGGTGTGGACGGGCGGACGCGCGGACTCACGAGTGGCGCAGGCCGGCCACGGCGTCGGCGACGTAGTGGTCCCCGAATCGGATCAGGGGGGCGTACTGGGCCGCGCGGCGGTGGCGCATCTGCCGTAGTTCGGCGACGGCGTTGTCGGGGCCCTCGGGCCGCTGGGCGATGGAACGGCGCAGCCGGACCATCGCGTACGCGAGGGTGACGTGCCGTTCGGCGTCCACGATGTCGGCTTCCAGGAGGGCGTCCCGCGCCTCGGCCAACTCGGGCTCGCGGTCCGCCAGTTGCTCGTAGGATTCGGGGACCAGCGTCAGCAGGTCCTTCATCGCCGCCCGGAAGAGCTTGTACCCGCGGTGCTGGCGCCCGCTGAGCGGGATGTCCGTCGACGGCGGCGCCATGGTCCGGCGGATCGCGGCCATGTAGTAGTCGGCCGGGATCGTACTGGCGTGGTTCATGGCCGCGGGGAAGCCGCGCACGTACTCCGTCGCGTCCGCCAGCCGCCCCAGCGCGGCATCGCCGTCACCGTCGCGCAGGTGGCGGGTGGCGTCGGCCACGGCGACCGCGGCGCAGACGTTGAACAGCACGTGGACCTGGTGCCCGATGAGCCAGCGTGCGCTCCACGCGCGCTCCAACGACGGCCCCGCACCGGGCTCCGGGACGGCCGGCGCCGGAACGGGCCCGGATTCGGTGCCCGGCGCGACTCCGGTGAGGTCGAGCACCGACCGCCGCATCCCGGCCAGCTCCAGCGCCAGGTCGGCACCCGACAGCGGAGCCTCGCAGAGGTCCTCCAGGCCGCGGTGGACGACCAACAGGCCGTGCAGGGCGGCCTGCTGGTCCGACAGCTCCACCTCGCGGACCCGGAAGTACGACTGGCTGGTCGACTCCGCCGGCACGTCCTCGCCCGCCAGGGCCGGAGCCAGCGCCGCCAGCGCGGCCACCACCCCGCCCGCTGCCGCGGCGGCCTGCCGCAGCGCGGCGGTCCGCTCGACCGGTCCGGCATGGGTGGCCACCCCGGCCAGCACGCGCGCGGCCCGTCCCGCCTCAGCGGCGACCCGCGGCCCCAGCACCGGGTCGGGCCGCCCGCCCCGGGGCTCACGGAAGACAGCGACAGGAGGATGACCGGCGACCGGCGACAAGCCCATGGTTGGGATAGCTTGCCAGGAACACGCCACACGAAACCCTGATCCGCACCTCGACTCGCCTTCCGCGCACCGACGTTGGAAGCCCGGCCGGCGAGAATCGACGGCCTGACCCCTACCCCGAACCAAGTGTCCGACGCACCGCGGCGCTCCTGCACCCACCCCGCAGAGGTCGCCGACGCCATCGCCGGGCCGAACCTCCGCGGCGACGGCGCCACGGTCGTCCGCTCCCGCCGCCTGGTCGCACTGTCCGCCCCAGCAACCTGGTGACCTGCGGTTTCCTCACCGGAACGGGGCAAGCGCCGGCGGGTCACCCCGCATGCGGGGCGGTGGCACCTCTGTTTGACTGAGGACGGATGATCCCCACCCCGAGAGGGAGCACGCCCATGCCCGTGGCCACCGGAAGAGGCCCGGCCACCCTCGCCGCCGTGGCCGCCGCACTCCTGACCGCGCTCCTGCCGGTCCCGGCGTCCCCAGCGGCCGCCGCCGCACCGGCCGACGGGGCCGGCCGGCCGGAGCACGCACGGACCCGGGCCGCGATGGAGCGGGCGGTACGGGACGGTGCGCCCGGGGTCCTCGTCACCGTGGCCGAGGGCGAAGGCCGATGGGTGGGAACGGCAGGGGTGGCGGACCGCAGGACGGGACGCCCGCCCCGTCCGGCGGACCACTTCCGGGTGGGCAGCATCACCAAGACGTTCACGGCCGTGCTCGTGCTCCAGCTGGAGGCGGAGGGGCGGCTCGGCATCGACGACACCGTGGAGAAGTGGCTGCCGGGCCTGGTCCGGGGCCACGGCCACGACGGCCGCCGCATCACCGTCCGGCAGCTGCTGAACCACACCAGCGGTGTGTACAACTACCTCAACGACCCTGCCCTGCACCAGATCGGGCCGATCTGGCTCGAGCACCTGCACGACACCTGGACACCCGAGGAACTCCTGGCCGTCGCGATGTCGAAGCCGCCCACGGCCCAGCCCGGCGAGAGGTTCGTGTACTCCAACACCAACTACCTCCTGGCCGCGATGATCGTGGAGCGGATCACCGGCAGCTCCTACGAGCACGAGCTGCGCCGTCGCATCATCGACCCGCTCCACCTGCGGGGCACCGACTCGCCCGGAACCCGCGAGTCGCTGCCCCGGCCGTCCGGCCGGGACTACTCCACCGCCCAGGTCCAGTTGCCCCCGCCGGGCGTCGACGTCACGGAGTTCAACCCCTCGGCGATCCGCGCCAGCGGCGAGATCATCAGCACGGCCGACGACCTCGACCGCTTCTACCGCGCCCTGCTCACCGGCCGGCTGCTGCCTCAGGCGCAGCTGCGGGAGATGACCACCACCGTGCCCGCCGGCATCGACGACCAGGGCCTCGGCATCGCCCGCATGACCACCTCCTGCGGGGTCGAGCTCTGGGGGTACCGCGGCGGCGGCTACGGCTTCGAGGCCCTCGCGGTCTCCACCCGCGACACCCGCCACCGGATGACCGTCTACTTCAACACCGACAGCCTCGCGCTCCAGGGCGCGGCGGCCCGGGACCTCGCCGACGCGGAGTTCTGCCGGCACTCATGACCCGGGGCCAGACGCGTACGCCTGGCGGTCACCCCCCACAGGCCGTGGTGGGGCCCCCCCCCGGGGGGGGGGGGGGCCCGGCCGGGGGGGCGCGGGGGGGGGCCCCCCGCGGGGGGGGGGGGGGGGGGGGCGGGCGGGCCGCGCGATGGTGCGCCCGGCCGCCCCGAGGGG
>NZ_JBIAXP010000037.1:0-69717 GCF_042896795.1 Kitasatospora sp. NPDC001261 | reverse complement strand
GCCGCCCACCCCGCCCGGGGCCCCCGCCGGCCCCGCGGGGCGCCCCCCCCCCCCGGGGGGGGGGCCCCCCCCGGGGGGGGGGGGGGCCCCCCCGGCCGGGCTGTCAGCGGTGGCGGAACTCCGGCGGGCGCTTCTCGGCGAAGGCCGTCATGCCCTCCTTCTGGTCCGCCGTCGCGAACGTCGCGTGGAAGAGCCGCCGCTCGAAGCGGACGCCCTCGGCGAGGGTCGTCTCGTACGAGCGGTTGACGCTCTCCTTGAGCATGATCGCGGCCGGGGCGGACATCGCCGCGATCGTCTCGGCGGTGGCCAGGGCCTCGGACAGCAGCTGGTCGGCGGGGACGATCCGGGAGACCAGTCCGGCCCGCTCGGCCTCCTCGGCGCCCATCATCCGACCGGTCAGGCACAGCTCCATGGCCTTCGCCTTGCCGACCGCCCGGGTCAGCCGCTGCGAGCCGCCGATGCCCGGGATCACGCCGAGCTTGATCTCCGGCTGCCCGAACTTCGCGGTGTCCGCCGCCAGCAGGACGTCGCACAGCATCGCCAACTCGCAGCCGCCGCCCAGCGCGTAGCCCGCGACGGCCGCGACGACGGGCTTGCGCAGGGCGCCGAAGCGGTCCCAGGCGGCGAACCAGTCGCCGAGGTAGGCGTCGACGAAGTCGAGCGACTGCATCTCCTTGATGTCGGCGCCGGCCGCGAAGGCCTTCTCCGAGCCGGTGACCACCAGGCAGCCGATCTCCGAGTCCCGGTCGAACTCCGTTGCTGCCGCGACGACTTCGTTCATCAGCCGGGTGTTCAGCGCGTTGAGCGCCTCCGGGCGGTCGAGCGTGATCAGCCCCACCCGGCCCTTGCGCTCGACCCGGATCGTCCCGTACGTCATGCGGCGCCCTCCCGGAGGGTGGTGATGATGGCGGAGAAGTCCAGCCCGGCGCCCTCGTCCTGGGCGAAGGCGGCGTACAACTCGGCGGCCCGTCGGCCCAGTTCGGCCGGGACGGCGGAGGCGGTGGCGGCGTCGGCGGCCAGCCCGAGGTCCTTGGCCATCAGGGTGGCCGCGAATCCGGCCGCGTAGTCGCGGTTGGCGGGGCTGGCCGGGACGGGGCCGGGGACGGGACAGTTGGCGGTGAGCGCCCAGCACTGGCCGGAGGCGGTGGAGGCCACGTCGAACAGGGCCTGGTGGCTGAGCCCGAGGCTCTCCCCGAGGACGAAGGCCTCGCTGACCGCGATCATGGAGACGCCGAGGATCATGTTGTTGCAGATCTTCGCCGCCTGGCCGGCGCCGGACCCTCCGCAGTGGACGACCCGCCGGCCCATCGCCGCCAGCAGCGGCTCGACGTCGGCGAAGTCGGCGGCGTCCGCGCCGACCATGAAGGTCAGGCCGGCCGCCTCGGCGCCGGCCACGCCGCCGGAGACCGGTGCGTCGACGGCCCGGTGCCCGGCGACCCGGGCGAGGTCGGCGGCCACCCGGGCGTCCCCGACCGCGATGGTGGAGCAGTCCACGAACAGCGCGCCGCTCGGCGCCGCCGCCGTCAACTCACCGTAGGCGTCGAGGACATGGCGTCCGGCCGGGAGCATGGTGACGACCGTCCCGGCCGCCGTCACCGCCTCCGCCGCCGAGGCGGCCACGGCGACGCCGTTCCCGGCGGCGCGCTCCCGGGCGTCCGGGGACAGGTCGTAGCCGGTCACCCGGTGTCCGGCCTTGACGAGGTTGGCGGCCATCGGGCCGCCCATGTTGCCGAGTCCGATGAATCCGATCGTCTGGGTCACCAGCGCTCCAGGGGTGTGGTGGCGGCGAGGCCGAGTTCACGGTCGCCGAGCGGGGCGAAGTAGCGGTCCACGGCCGCGGGTTCGACGGCGCCCAGGGTCGCCGGGCTCCACCGCGGGGTACGGTCCTTGTCGATCACCTGGGCCCGGATGCCCTCGGCGAGGTCCGGCGTGGCGAGCGCCGCGCAGGAGGTGCGGTACTCCTGGTCGAGGACGGCCTCCAGCGGGCCGAGTGCCCGGGCCCGGCGCAGGGCCGCGAGCGTCGCCTTCACGGCGGTCGGGGAGTTGGCGGCGATCCGGTCGGCGGCCTTCTTGGCCTCGGGTTCGCCGCTCTCCCGCAGCCGGTCGAGGATCTCCTCCACGCTGCCGGCCGCGTAGCAGTGGTCGATCCATCCGCGCTGGCCGTCCAGCACGCCGGCCGGCGCGGGCCCGACGTTCCGTTCCAGGGCGTCGTGGACGGGCAGTTCGGCCAGGTCGTCCAGCAGTGCGGGCAGCCGCTCGGCGGGCACGAAGTGGTCGGCGAGCCCGCACAGCAGCGCGTCCCCGGCGCCGACGGATCCCGCGGTCAGGGCGAGGTGGGTGCCCGACTCCCCCGGCGCGAGGGCGAGCAGGTAGGTGCCGCCGACGTCGGGGACGAAGCCGATGCCGGCCTCCGGCAGGGCGACCCGGGTGGTCTCCGTGACGATCCGGACGCTGCCGTGGGCGGAGACGCCGACCCCGCCGCCCATCACGATGCCGTTCATCACGGCGACGTAGGGCTTCGGGTAGCGGGCGATCCGGGCGTTGAGGCGGTACTCGTCGCGCCAGAACTCCTCGACGGCACCCGGGTCGCCGCCGGTGGCGGCGCGGTGGATGGCGACGATGTCGCCGCCAGCGCAGAAGGCCCGCTCACCGGCGCCGGTGATCACGACGGTCTCCACGTCGCCGTCCCGCTCCCACACGTCCAGTGCGGCGGAGATCCTCCGCACCATGCCGTGGGTGAGGGCGTTCAGGGCCGCCGGGCGGTTGAGGACGATCAGACCCGCCCGGCCCTCGCGCTGGACGAGGACCTCATCCGTACCCATCACGCGGCCCCGGTCAGGCCGCGGGCGACGATGACGCGCATGATCTCGTTGGTCCCTTCCAGGATCTGGTGCACCCGCAGGTCGCGGACGATCTTCTCGATGCCGTACTCGGCCAGGTAGCCGTAGCCGCCGTGGAGTTGGAGCGCCTGGTTGGCCACCTCGAAGCCGGTGTCGGTGGCGTGGCGCTTGGCCATCGCGCACAGCTCCGGCGCCCGGGGGTCGCCCCGGTCCAGCGCGGCGGCGGCCCGCCAGAGCAGCGATCTGGCGGCCTCCAGCTCCGTGGCCATGTCGGCGAGCCGGAACCGCAGCGCCTGGGCGTGCAGCAGCGCGGCCCCGAACGCCTCCCGGTCGGCCAGGTGGCGGGTGGCCCGCTCCAGGGCGTCCTGCGCGCCGCCGACGGAGCAGGCGGCGATGCCGAGCCGGCCGCCGTTCAGCCCGTTCATGGCGATCCGGAAGCCCTCGCCCTCCCCGCCGAGCAGGCGGTCGGCGGGGAGCCGGACGCCGTCCAGCAGCACCTGCCGGGTCGGCTGGGCGTTCCAGCCCATCTTCTTCTCGTTCGCTCCGAAGGAGACGCCGGGGTCGTCCCGCTCCACCAGGAACGCGGAGACGCCCCGGGCCCCCGGGCCGCCGGTTCGGGCCATCACCACGTACACCTGCGAGGTGCCGGCGCCCGAGACGAACTGCTTGACGCCGTCCAGGACCCAGTGGTCCCCGTGCCGGCGGGCCCGGGTGGCCAGCGCGGCGGCGTCCGAGCCCGCGCCCGGCTCGGTGAGGCAGTAGCTGCCGAGCAGTTCCGTCGAGCAGAGCCCGGGCAGCAGCCGGGCGCGCTGGGCGGGACTGCCGTAGCGGTCGATCATCCAGGCGACCATGTTGTGGATCGACAGGTAGCCGGCGATGGACGGGCAGCCGGTCGCCAGTGCCTCGAAGACGAGCACGCCGTCCTGGCGGCCGAGCTCCGAGCCGCCCGCCTCCTCCCGCACGTAGACGCCGCCGAGGCCCAGGTCGGCGGCCTTGCGCAGGACGTCGACCGGGAAGTGCTTGGCCTGGTCCCACGCGACGGCGTACGGGGCGAGGTGCTCGCGGGCGAAGTCCCGGGTGGTCGCGACGATGGCGAGCTGGTCGTCGGTCAGATGGGTGTGCACGGCGCGCCTCAGCCCATCGTCGGGATGGTGAAGCTCGCGCCCTCCTTGGCCCCGGAGGGCCAGCGCGAGGTGACGGTGCGGGTGCGGGTGTAGAAGCGGATCGAGTCCGGCCCGTGCTGGTTGAGGTCGCCGAACGCGGAGCGCTTCCAGCCGCCGAAGGTGTGGTAGGCGATCGGCACCGGGATCGGCACGTTGACCCCGACCATGCCGGTGTTCACCCGCCGGGCGAAGTCCCGGGCGGTGTCGCCGTCCCGGGTGTAGATGGCCACCCCGTTGCCGAACTCGTGCTCGCTGGGCAGCCGCAGCGCCTCCTCGTAGTCGGCGGCACGCACCACGGTGAGCACCGGCCCGAAGATCTCCTCCCGGTAGATCCGCATGCCGGGCGTGACCCGGTCGAACAGCGAGGCGCCGAGGAAGTAGCCGTCCTCGTGCCCGGCCAGCCGGAAGTCCCTTCCGTCGACGACGAGTTCGGCGCCCTCCTCGACCCCGAGGTCCAGGTAGCCGCGCACCCGCGCCAGCGCGTCGGCGCCGACCAGCGGTCCGAAGTCCGCCGCCGGGTCGTCCGAGCGCCCGACCTTGAGCGCGCCGATCCGCTCGACCAGCTTCGCCACCAGGGCGTCCGCCGTCGCCTCCCCCACCGGGACGGCCACCGAGATGGCCATGCAGCGCTCCCCGGCCGAGCCGTACCCGGCGCCGATCAGCGCGTCCGCCGCCTGGTCGAGGTCGGCGTCCGGCATCACGATCAGGTGGTTCTTGGCCCCGCCGAAGCACTGCGCCCGCTTCCCGTGCGCGGCGGCGGTGGCGTACACGTACTGGGCGATCGGCGTGGAGCCGACGAAGCCGAGCGCCTGGACGCGCGGGTCCTCCAGCAGGGTGTCCACGGCCTCCTTGTCACCGTTGACGACATTGAGCACGCCCGGCGGCAGCCCGGCCTCCAGGAACAGCTCGGCCAGCCGCAGCGGCACCGAGGGGTCGCGCTCCGAGGGCTTGAGCACGAAGGCGTTCCCGCAGGCCAGCGCGGGCGCGGCCTTCCAGAGCGGGATCATCGCCGGGAAGTTGAACGGCGTGATGCCCGCGACCACGCCGAGCGGCTGGCGCATCGAGTACACGTCGATGCCCGTCCCGGCGTTGTCGCTGAACTCGCCCTTCAGCAGGTGCGGGATGCCGGCGGCGAACTCCACGACCTCCAGGCCTCGTTGGATGTCGCCGTGGGCGTCGGCCACGGTCTTGCCGTGCTCGGCGGAGAGCAGCCGGGCCAGCTCGTCCTTCTCCTGCTCGACGAGCTGGAGGAAGCGCAGCAGGACACGGGCCCGCCGCTGCGGGTTCCAGGCGGCCCACGCGGGCTGGGCCTGCTCGGCGTCGGCGATCACCGCCTCGACCTCGGCGCGGCTCGCCAGGGGCACCCTGGCCTGCACCCGGCCGGTGTTGGGGTCGTACACGTCGCCGAAGCGGCCGGAGGTGCCGGCGGTGGGCTTGCCGGCGATGAAGTGGGTCAGTTCTCGGACCATCGGTTCCTTCTCTCGACAGGGGTGGGAGAGGAGGAATGGAGGCCGCCGCCGGTCGGCGGGCGCACGGTGGCGCGCCCCTCGGCACGGGCGTACGGCGATGTGACGGTACGTCAGGACGCGGGCGCCCCGGCGGTCGTCGGCACGGGACAGCCAGGCGCGGTGGAACGGAAGCAGCCCGGAGCCATGTGTGTCGTCTCCATCCTCGTGGAAAACACGAACCACCCGCGGCCGGTATCCTGACTCCCGGATCACCGCACGCCCTCAGGCCTTCCCGGCTGGCTGCCAGTGGCCGTCATCTGCGAGGACGGACTCCCCGGTCACAGTGGCGGGACCGTGCCGGACTCACACCGGCTTCCCTGACACCGCGGACCTGCCGTCGACCATATAGTTGGACGTCCTAGTAAGTCCAGGGGTACGCGCCCGCGCCGCGCCGCCGGAGGGCCGCTCACCCCCGTCCACCTGCCCGGACACGCCGGGAGCCGGCCCCGAGGGACCGGCTCCGAGGGCCGGCTCCGATGACCGCCGCTCAGCGGCCGGTGGTGACGACCATGCGGAAGCGGGCCCGGTTGGCCGCCATCTTCTCCACCGCCGCCGCGGTCCGCTCCAGCGGCACCTCCTCGACCCAGGCCCGCACCCCCGTCTGCGCCGCGAAGCGCAGCGTGTCCTGGGTGTCGACCGCGATGCCCGAGGAGTGCGCGTAGACCTTCCGGTCGCCCTGGATCAACTGCAGGGCGCTCAGCTCCAGCGGCTCCGCCGGGAGTCCGACCATGACGAGCTCGCCCCGGCGGGTGATCCCGTCGATCGTCGCCACCACGGCGGGCGCGTTGGTGACGGTGGACAGGACCACCTTCGCACCTCCCAACTGCCGCAGGGCCTCGGCGACATCGCCCGCGGTGCTGTCGATGTAGTGGGCGGCGCCGAGCCGGAGCGCGAGCGGCCCCTTCTCCTGGCCGCGGGCGATGGCGACGGTACGGAAGCCCATCTTCTCGGCGAACTGGACGCCCAGGTGGCCGAGTCCGCCGATCCCCAGGATGGCGACGGTGTCCCCGGGCCGTGCGGCGGAGCGGCGCAGGGCGTTGAAGACCGTCACCCCCGCGCAGGCCAGCGGCGCCGCCTCGACCGCGGTGAGCTCGTCCGGGACCGCCGCCAGGGCCACGGCCGGGACGACGACGGAGTCGGCGAACCCGCCCGGATAGGCGACGCCGGGGATCTCGACCCGTGCGCAGTGCAGGCCGTCGCCCGCCCGGCACGCGTCGCAGTGCCCGCAGCTGCCGCCGTACCAGCCGACCGCGACCCGGTCGCCGACCCGCCAGCCCTCCACGCCCTCGCCGAGGGCGTCGACGCGGCCGGCGATCTCGTGCCCCGGGGTGATCGGGAAGGTGCTGCCGGGCAGCAGGCCGCCGGCGATGAGCAGGTCGGAGTGGCAGACCCCGCACGCCTCCACGGTGATCCGCACGGCTCCCGGACCGGGTTCCCGCGAGGGGACCTCGACCAGCTCGGGGGCCGCACCCGGCCCCGCGACCTGGACGGCGCGCAGCGCGGCGGCCGAGCCGCTGGGGGAGGTGGTCATGAGCGATCCCTTCGCCGGGTGATGTGCCCCGGAGCCCCAGGTGACCGCACCGCTCGTCCTGTTCCGGGCGCGCCTTTCGAGACGGATCGAAATGTCTCGAAAGAACTCGGAAGAAAAAGGTGGAGATAGGAATCGAACCCATCTGAACGGCCCTGCAAGCCGCCGCCTAGCCACTCGGCCACTCCACCCCGACAACGATGGAAACATTACACGCACATGAACACGGACCCTGACCAGAATTCCCCGGGAACGGCGATGTTTCACCCCATGGGGCTCTTAGTGCGTCTAGTGTTATTTCTTTCGACATGGCGCCGGTAGGGTCCGACGAGCCAGCGCGTAAAAGACCGGGTGCGCTAGCCTGTGCCGATATCTCCGACCCGATGGGATTTCACTGATGGCCGTTGAGGAATCACGGTTCACCCATACCGCGGAGCCGCTCTGCGGAACCGCCGCGAACCGGTGCCAGTACAAGAACCTGCCCCTGCGCGACCTTCCCCCACTCGGCGTCGTGCGCCGCGCCAGGATCGCCCGCGAGGGCCTGCGCGAGCGCCGCGCCGACGTTCCGGCGCCCGGCCGGCCCTCCCGGTTCGCCGAGGGGGACTGGGTCCGGGTGAAGGACGAGGCCGCGGTGCGCGCCACCCTCGACGACAAGGACCGCCACCGCGGCCTGTGGTTCACCGGCAGCCAGTGGTCGTTCTGCGGCGGCGTCTACCAGGTCGAGCGCATCGTGCGCCGCATGATCGACGACCACTACCGGGTGCGTCGCCTGTCCGGCACCGTCGCCCTGGCCGGCGCCACCTGCCACGGCGCCGACGGCGCCCAGGGCTGCGGGCTGGACTGCGCCCTGCTGTTCCGCGACGAATGGCTGGAGCCCGCGCCCGCGCCGGTCCCGGCCCCCCGTCCCGTCGCCCTGTGGGCGACCGTGCGCGGCCTCGCGGAGATCCGCGCGACCCTCGACCCCGACGGGCGCCTGCACGGCGTCCCCTTCCAGCCGGGGATGGAACACCACACCGGCACCCGTCACAGCGCCCTCGAACTGCGCCACCGGTCCCTCGCCTGGTGGCAACACCCCACCGGGGGGCGCTGGTTCATCCTCGACGGCCTGCGCTGCGGTGGCGAGCCGCTCGCCACCGGCTGCGACCGGCGGTGCGCCCTGCTCTGGCACGAGTCCTGGCTGCACCTGGAGCCGGCCGCCACCGCCCCCTGAGCGACCGTCAGCGCAGCCAGCGGTCGCGCACCAGCTTCGCGGTCAGGTGCAGCGGCCCGTCCCGGTCGCCGACGTAACATCGGGGAAGCGCGAACTCCCCGCCGTGGACACCGGGGCTGACCGCGCACCCGTACCCGTACCCGGTGTGCGCCACCGCCTCCACGGCGGCGCCGTCGAGCGAACCGTACGGGTAGCAGAACCCCTCGACCGACCGGCCCGTGAGATCCTCCAGCACGTGGCGGCTGTCGGCGACCTGGGCCGCCAGTTCCCGCGCCCCCAGGCCCGCCAGCCGCCGGTGCGTCAGCCCGTGCGAGCCGATCTCCACCCCCTCGGCGGCGGCCTCGCGGACCTGGGCCGCCGTCATCAGCGGCTTGCGCGGGCCCTGCTCGTCCCAGTCGTTGTACCCGCCGAGCCGGCCGGCCACCACGTAGACCGTCGCCGTGAAGTCGTACTCCGCCAGTGCGGGCAGGGCCTCCTCCACGAAGTCGCGGTATCCGTCGTCGAAGCTGAGCCCCACCTTTCCCGCGGCGGTTCCGTTCCGGTGGGAACGCATCAGCTCGCCCACCGACACCCCGCGCAGTCCGCGCGCGGACAGCCAGCGCAGCTGGCGGCGGAATCGCGCGGGGTCGACGGTGATCAGATAGGGATCCTCGGTCGCCGACGTCACCGAGTGGTACATCAACGTCCACGGGAGACGCGCCGCATCCAGGGCGAGCGCGCTTTCCGAACTATTGCGTGGTCGAACGAGTCGCATGTTCCGCTCCTGCCGTCCAGTGGCCCCGTCCGTTCAGGTGGCCCTCGGAGAAATTGCATTCTGGCAGCGTCGGGCCCGGCTTCCATTCGCGCCAGGCGACTCCGTACCATTTCACCCGGTTGCCGGAGCGGAATTCGGCGGGGCCCGCCCGGGCCGGGCCGGGGCGGCGGACCGTCAGCGGTGGTTGACGATGACGTAGATGCCCCAGCCGATCGCCGCGAGCACCAGCGCGAAGAGGAGTCCGGCCAGGGTGGAGCCGACCGGGCCTGCGGTGGGCCGGACGGCCGCCGCCTCGTCGGCCGGGCCGGACGGGGCGGACGGGTCCGACGGACTGGACGGGCCGGACGGGCCGGCCGGGTTGAGCAGGCGCAGGCCGAGGGCGAACAGCGCGGGCAGGCCGGCGCCAGTGACCAGGCCCACCACGACGATCTTCCACACCGCGTCCAGGTTGACCCAGGAGTTCACGACCTCACCTCGTCCTTGACGGGCTCCGGGGCCACCGAACCGGTCCAGGCGGCGTTGACGTTCTCCGGCGTCACGGCCGGGTAGCGGGAGGCGGCGAAGAAGGCGACCGACGCCAGCACCAGCACGGTGAAGATCACCGCCACCCCGGTCGTCCCGCCGATCCCGTTCGCGGTCCAGTAGGCCACCGCGCCGACCCCCGCCGCGGCCGGCAGGGTGAGCAGCCAGGCCGCCACCATCCGGCGGGCGAGCTGCCAGCGCACCACGGCACCGCTCCGCCCGATCCCCGAGCCCAGGATCGACCCGGTGGCCACGTGGGTGGTGGAGAGCGAGTAGCCGAAGTCGGTGGAGCAGAGGATCACCGCGGCCGAGGCCGACTCGGCGGCCATCCCCTGCGGCGGCTCGATCTCCACCAGCCCCTTGCCCAGCGCGCGGATCACCCGCCAGCCGCCGATGTAGGTGCCCAGGGCGATCGCGAGCGCGCAGGAGACGATCACCCAGTCGGGCGCCTTCGCCCCGGCCTGAAGGGTGCCGTTGGCGATCAGGGCCAGGGTGATGGCGCCCATGGTCTTCTGCGCGTCGTTGGTGCCGTGGGCGAGCGACACCATGGAGGCCGAGCCGATCTGGCCGAGCCGGAACCCGCGTCCGCGCGGGCCCTCGGGCACGTCCCGGGTGAGGCGGTAGACCAGGAGGGTGCCGACCACCGCCACCCCGCCGGCGATGAACGGCGACAGCGCCGCGGGCACGATCACCTTGGAGACCAGCCCCTGCCACTTGACGGCCGAGGTCCCGGCCGCCGCCACCGTCGCCCCGACCACCCCGCCGATCAGCGCGTGCGAGGAGCTGGAGGGGATCCCGAGGAACCAGGTGGCCAGGTTCCACAGGATGCTGCCGGTCAGGCCGGCGCACACCACCGTCAGGGTCACCTCCCCGCTGGCGACCAGGCCGTTGGCGATGGTCGCCGCCACGGCGGTCGACAGGAACGCGCCGACCAGGTTCAGCACCGCCGAGACGGCGACCGCGACCCGCGGCGGGAGGGCGCCGGTCACGATCGAGGTCGCCATCGCGTTGCCGGTGTCGTGGAAGCCGTTGGTGAAGTCGAAGCCCAGCGCCGTGACGACCATCAGCGCCAGGACCGCGTCGTTGCCGGTCACGGACCCGAACCTAGCCCGCGTACCGGGACACGCCCGGTTCGGCGACGACCCGGCGCGCCGCGCGGCGACGGGCCGCCATCCGGTCGGATCAACATACGGTCGCGCCCCTTCGCCTGTCGGACGGACCGCCCCAGGAGCCCGATCGCGTCGACGGCCTCCCCATATCCCACTCCCCCGGCGGCGGACCGTACGGATTCCCGACCTCCGAACGGCGGGCCGTCAGCCCGTGGCCGCCACCCGCCCGATCGGGTCGCATTCACCGGCAGCGCGGGACACCGACGGGTCGGGTACGGAAGGCTCAGGGCCTTCGAGCCCCAGGCACGCAGCACGGACACGGCCGGCCGGGGCGGCCCGAGACCGGATTGGTGGCATGACCGTTCAGGACATCCCGGACCCCCCGAGCACCGGGACCGCCCGGCGCGGCGAGTTCGCCGAACTGTACCGGCGCGTGGCGCAGGCCGGTCTGCTGCGTCGGCGCCCGCTGTACTACGCGTGCCGGAGCGCGGCACTGCTGGCCGCGCTGGCGGGGCTGCTGGCCGGGTTCACGGCGCTCGGCGCGAGCTGGTGGCAGCTCGGCCTGGCGCCGCTGTTCGCCCTCGTACTGGGCCAGTTGGCGCTGCTCGGCCACGACGTCGCGCACCGCGCGGTGTTCGCCGACCGCCGGACGACCGACCTGGTGGGCATCGTGCTGGGGAACCTGGTGGTCGGCATGAGCTACGGCTGGTGGGTCGACGACCACAACCGGCACCACGCCCACCCGAACCGCGAGGGCCGGGACCCGGCCGCCGACTCCCTCCTCTTCGCCCGGACCGCCCAACAGGCCGATCGGACACGGGGGTTGCGGCGGTTCGTGGCACGGCACCAGGCGGCACTGTTCTTCCCGCTGCTGTCCCTCCAGGCACTCGGCCTGCTCGTCGCCACCGGCCTGACCCTCACCCGCGGCACCGTCAGGCACCCGGCACTGGAACGCACCCTCGCCGTACTGCACTACGCCGTCGCGGCGGCCCTGACCGTCCTCGTGCTCTCCCCGCTCCAGGCGCTCGCCTTCACCGCGCTGTTCGGGGCACTGTTCGGCGTCTACCTGGGCTGCATCTTCGCCCCCAACCACAAGGGCATGCCGATGACCGGCCCCGGCGCCGAGCGCACCGACTACCTCCGGCGGCAGGTGCTGCCCTCCCGCAACCTGCGGGCCGGCCGGTTCGTCCACTTCCTCTTCGGCGGCCTCGGCCTCCAGATCGAGCACCACCTCTTCCCGGCCATGCCGGTGGCGGCGCTGCGCCCGGCCTCGCGCATCGTGCGCGCCTACTGCGCGGAGATCGGCGTGCCGTACGCCGAGGCGGGTCTGACCGCCTGTTTCCGGGAGATCCTGCGGGACCTGCGCGCGGTCGGCCGGTCCGTCCCGGCCCGCCCGGAGGCTGCGGCCGCGACGAAGCGCACGGCACCCGCGGAGGCCGCCCGGTGAGCGGGGTCCTGCCCGGGCCGGCGGCGCCCGCCGCAGCCGGTCCGGCCCCCGGCGGCGAGCGGCTGCGGGTGGTGATCGTCGCCGAGTCCTTCGCCCCGCAGGTCAACGGCGTGGCCCACAGCGTGCTCCGGACCGCCGAGCACCTCCTGGCCCGGGGGCACGTCCCGCTGGTGGTGGCCCCGGCGGCCCAGCGCCGCACCAGCGGGAACGCCAGTGCGAGCGAGCCGTACGAGTCGGCGTACGGCTACCGGGTGGTCCGCGTCCCGTCCGTCCCGCTGCCCGGCTACCCGGAGGTGCGGGTCGCCCTCCCCGGGCGCCGGGTGGCCGACGCCGTCGAGCAGCACCGCCCCCATGTGGTGCACCTGGCGGGCCCGTTCGCCCTCGGGGCGGCCGGAGCGGCGGCGGCCGGGCGCGCGGGCGTCCCCGTCGTCGCCGTCTACCAGACCGACCTCGCCGCCTACGCCCGGACCTACCTGCCCTTCGCCGGAGCCGCCGGGGCCCGGCTGGCCTGGCACCGGCTGCGGCTCATCCACACGGCGGCCGCGCGGACCCTGGCGCCGTCCCGGGCCTCGCTCGACGCCCTGACGGCCCACGGGGTCCCCCGGGTCCACCTGTGGCCGCGCGGCGTCGACTGCGTGCGCTTCCACCCCGGCCACCGGGACGAGGCCCTGCGCCGGCGCCTCGGCCGGCCCGGCGAGGTGCTGGTCGGCTACGTCGGGCGGCTGGCGCCGGAGAAGCAGGTCGAGCGGCTGGCCGAGCTGTCCCGGCTCCCGGGCGTACGGCTGGTGGTGGTCGGCGACGGCCCCAGCCGCGCCCGACTGGCCGCCGCGCTGCCGGACGCGCTCTTCCTGGGCCGCCGTACCGGGCATGAACTCGCCCGGCTCTACGCCTCGTTCGACGTCTTCGCGCACACCGGACCGTTCGAGACCTTCGGCCAGACCCTCCAGGAGGCGATGGCCAGCGGCCTGCCCGTGATCGCCCCCGCCGTCGGCGGGCCGCTCGACCTGGTCCAGCCCGGACGCACCGGCTTCCTCGTCCCGCCCGGCGCGGGCACCGGCTTCCGGGAGGCGGTGGAACGGCTCGCCCGGGACCCGGAACTCCGCCGGGCGTTCGGCCGGGCGGGCCGGGCCGCGGTCGTGGAACGCAGCTGGGAGGCGGTCGGCGACCGGCTCGTCGACCACTACCGGCTCGCGCTGGCGGAGTCCTCCGCCGCGGGGCGCGGGTGAGACCGAGGAACGGACCCGTCATGCACCAGCCGCTCGCCACCGCGTACGTACCCGGCGCCCACCCGGACGCCGACACCGCCGTGTTCCTGCACGGGCTCGGTGGCTGGACCCACAACTGGGCCGCCCTGATCGAGCGCCTCCGGTCGTCGGTGCACTGCCTGGCCCTCGACCTCCCGGGCTTCGGCCGCTCCGCTCCCCCGCCCGACGGCCTCGTCACCGTCGGGCGCCAGGCCGCGGCCGTCGCCCGCCACCTCGTCCGCGCCGGGCACCGCCGCGTCCACCTGGTCGGCAACTCGCTCGGCGGCCTGACCGCCCTCCACCTCGCCGCCCACCGCCCGGAGCTGGTCGCCACCCTGACCCTCGTCTCCCCGGTCCTGCCCGCCCTCCCACCGCCGCAGGCCCTGCGGATCTCCCTGCTGGGCCTGCCGGGCGCCGCCCGCCTGTACGCCCGACTGCTGTCCACCCGCGGCCCCGACCGCCAGCTCGACGACCTCTACCGCCTGATCTACGCCGACCCGTCCCGCGTCAACGCCGAACAGCGGGCGACCGAAGTGCGCGAGCGCCTGCGCCGTGCCGAACTCCCGTACAACCAGCAGATGTTGGTGGAGGGCGTGCGCGCCGTCGCCCGGGCCCACCTCCGACTGCCGGGCGAGCCCTCGCCCTGGCACCAGGCCCGCCGGGTCACCGCCCCCACCCTGCTCGTCTTCGGCCGCGAGGACCGCCTCGTCCCCTTCCGTACGGCGGCCCGGTCCTACACGGCCTTCCGGGACGCCCGGCTCCTCACCCTGCCCGGCGTCGGCCACGTCGCCATGCAGGAACACCCCGACGCCGTGGCCGCGGCCTTCCGCGCCCTGCTCCCGGAGGCCCGCCGCACGCCCGGCGGGTAAGCCTCGCCATTGGTCTACTCCAATCTGTCCTGAATACGTCGTCACAGCAGGCGCCGGCCTGCCGTTCACTGTTCCCCCCGGGCGGCCGGGCTCGCTGCCGCACGACCCGTCGACCTGGGAGGTGCGAATGCGAAGGGCCGTGCCCCATCCGAAAGTTGGGGTCTCCGCCGGGCCCGGAGTCGGACGTCTTCCGGCCGAATGTCCGCTCCCCCGCGACGCAAGCTGATCTGAGGGGTAGTCAAAAGGTCACTCCCACAGTGAACTTGGAGACCCCATGGCCATTCGCGCGTCCTGCCGCCCCCTGGTCCTCACCCTGCTCCTGTCCCTGGCCGCGGCCGGATGCGGCGGCTCCGGCTCGGGCAGCGGTTCCGGGGCCGGCGGCAAGCTGACGGTGTGGCTGGCCGTGGACGCCCAGGAGAACTGGCCACAACTGGTCCAGTCCACCAACGACCGCTTCGCCAAGGCCCACCCCGGGGTCCGGGTCGACGTCCAGTACCAGCAGTGGACGACGAAGAACCAGAAGCTGGACGCCGTCCTCGCCGGGAAGAACGTGCCCGACGTGGTGGAGATGGGCAACAGCGAGACCACCAACTACATCGTCAACGGCGCCTTCGCCACCCTCGACCCGGCCCGCTTCGACCAGTCGGACGCCTGGCTGCCGGCGCTCGCCGACGCCTGCCGCGACAACGGCAAGGCCTACTGCGTGCCCTACTACGTCGGGGCCCGGGTCGGTGTCTACCGCACCGACTACTTCACCCAGGCCGGTGTTCCGGGCGCCCCGAAGACGTACCCCGAACTCCTCTCCGCGTTCGACCGGCTGAAGAGCACCTTCGGCACCCAGGACCCGAACTTCTCCGCCCTCTACATGCCCGGCCGCTACTGGTACGCGGCCATGGCCTTCCTGAAGGACGCGGGCGGCGAGATCGCGGTGAAGGACGGCAACCGCTGGAAGGCCTCGCTGTCCTCGCCCAACTCCGTCGCCGGGCTCACCGAGTGGAAGCGGCTGATCGACGCCTACTACGTCGGCGACCGCGCCAAGGACAACGGCGACCAGCCGGCCGTCGTCGGCCAGGGCCGCGTGGGCGTCTTCTACGGCAACACCTGGGAGGCCGGCGCCGCCGCCGACGAACGCTCCGGCGGGGACCCGAAGCTGAAGGACAAGTTCGCCACCTTCCCCTTCCCCGGCCCGTCCGGCAAACTCCTGCCGCCCTTCCTCGGCGGCTCCACCCTGGCCGTGCCCGCCAAGTCGACGCGCAAGGACCTGGCCGCCGACTGGATCAGGCTGTTCACCGACCGGGAGTCCCAGAAGACGCTGATCGCCGCGAACACCCTGCCCAACAACACCACCCAGCTGACCGAGGTCGCCGCCGGCGGCATCAACGGCCCCGCCGCCCAGGCCGCGGCGACCGGGGGCTGGATGACCCCGTTCGCGCCCGGCTGGACGTCGGTGGAGAAGTCCAACGTCCTGCCCGAGATGCTGGAGCGGATCGCCAACGGCAAGGCGTCGGTGCAGGACGCCGCGCGGGAGGCGGACCGGCGGATCGACGAAGTGATCAATGAGCGCTGACCGGGTCCGGCGGCGGCGTCCGCTGCTGCCGTACCTGCTGATCGGCCCGACCGTCCTCGCCCTCGTCCTGGTGCTCGGCTACCCGCTCGTGGACATGGTCCTCCTCTCCTTCCAGGACATGACCCGCGAGCAGCTGTTCGGCGGCACCTCGCCGCCGTGGGCCGGACTGGACCAGTTCCGCAGGATCCTCGGGGACGGGTTCTTCTGGACGGTGGTCGCCCGCACGGTGCTCTTCACCGCGGTGTGCGTCGCCCTCACCGTGCTCTGCGGGCTGTTCACCGCCCGGCTGATGCACCGGGTCTCCCCGTGGGTGCGCGCCGTCATCGCCGGGGTGCTGGTCACCGTGTGGGCCATGCCCGTCATGGTCGCCTCGTCGGTCTTCCGCTGGCTCTTCGACGCCGACTACGGCGTGGTGAACTGGCTGCTCTCGAACCTGCCCGGGGTCGACCTGGCCCGCCACAACTGGTTCACCAACCCCTGGCAGGGGTTCACCGTCATCGTCGCCGTCGTGGTGTGGGGCTCGCTGCCGTTCGCCGCGATCACCCTGCGGGCCGCGCTGGCCCAGGTCCCGCCCGAACTGGAGGAGTCCGCGGTCCTCGACGGGGCCCGGCCCCTCCAGGTCTTCCGGCACGTCACCCTGCCGGTGATCAGACCGGTCCTCGTCATGGTGACCACGCTGTCGGCCATCTGGGACTTCGGCGTCTTCAACCAGATCTGGCTCATGCGCGGCGGCCAGCCCGAGCGGGAGTACTACCTGCTGGGCGTCTACTCCTTCATCGAGTCCTTCGCCGTGAACCGGTACAGCACCGGGGCCGCGATCGCGCTCGTGACCGTCGTCCTGCTGCTCGCCGGATCGGTCGTCCACCTGCGTCAGATGCTCAGGACGGGAGAGATCGAATGAGGCGACGGCGGTCGCTGGGCCACGACCTGCTCGGACTGCTCGTCGCCGCGGTGATCGGCTTCCCCGTCTACTGGATGGTGCTCACCGCGTTCCGGCCGGCCACCGAGATCCTGAGCCTGCCACCGAAGTTCTGGCCGGGCCGCCCCACGCTCGACAACTTCGCCCGGGCGCTGGGCACCGAGACCTTCTGGGCCAACGTCCGCTCCAGCGTCGTCATCGGCATCGGCACCGTCCTGGTGTCGCTGGTCGTCGGCGCGCTCGCCGCCTTCGCCCTCGCCCGCTTCCGCTTCGCGGGCCGCAAGGCCTTCGTCGTGGTGATCCTCATCGTCCAGATGGTCCCGCTGACGGCGCTGATCATCCCGGTCTACCTGCTGCTGAACGACGTCGGGATGACGGACAGCCTCACCGGCGTGGTCCTCACCTACCTGGTGTTCACGCTGCCGTTCACGGTCTGGATGCTGCGCGGCTTCATCGCCGGGGTCCCCGTGGAACTCGAGGAGGCGGCCATGGTCGACGGCTGCGGCCGCCTCGGCGCGTTCCGCCGGGTGGTGCTCCCGCTGCTCGCACCCGGCATCGTCGCCACCTCCGTCTTCGCCCTCGTCCAGGCGTGGAACGAGTACGTCCTCGTCTACATCCTGCTGTCGACTCCGGAGAAGCAGACCGTCAGCATCTGGCTGGTCTCCTTCCAGACCAGCTTCGGGACCGACTACGGCGGTCTCATGGCCGGTGCCACCCTGACCGCCCTGCCCGTCGTGGTCTTCTTCCTCCTCGTCCAGCGCAGGATCGCCTCCGGCCTCGCCGTCGGCGCGGTCAAGGGCTGAGCCCCGCCGCGCCGGAAGCCGGCCGCCGGGCGGCGCCGACCTCCTACCCGGGGCGGCCTGTCCCGGGACGGGCCCGCTACCCGGTTCGCGGTGCCGGGATCTGGAGTACCGCGTGCCGGGAGCCCGGCCCGGGCAGCAGCGTGCAGGTCGAGCGGCACGGGACGAAGAGCGCCTGGCCGCCCCGGAGCCGGACCGCCAGCGGCACCCGGTGCGCGTCGGTCGGGGCGGTCGGGGCCGTGGAGCCGGTCGGACCGGCGTTCGTACCGGTCAGGGCGGTCGGAGCGGTCGAGGCGGTCGAGGCGTCGACCAGGACCTCGGTGACGGAGGACAGCTGGAGTACCAGGAGTTCCGACTCGGCCTGTCGCGTCTGGACCGCGTGCGGGTCCGCGGGGTCCTGCGGGAGGGCCCGGACGGTGACGCCCAGCAGTGCGCTCAGCCCGGCGGCGAGGGCTGCCGTGTCCTCCGCCGTGGACGGGTCGCCGGTGACGGGGGGCTCGTAGTCCGTCCAGAGGACGGCCGGCCCTCCACCGGTCCGGGCCGAGAGGAACGCGGCCAGTTCCAGGAGGTAGCCGCCCTCGTCGGCCGGTTCGTTCTCCTGATCGTCCGGCCCCCACTGCACCGTCGTCCTCCGTTCCGGAGCCTCGCGTCGGGAGGCTTCCTTTCGCCGGGCTCCATCATGGGTTCCCGCGGTGGCGCCGGGACAGTCACGCGAACCCGGTCCCGGACTCGCGTGACCCTGCCACCCGCGTGCCCTGGCCGCCCCGGCCGCCCCGGCCGCCCCGGGTGCCGCTACTCGCCCAGCAGCCCGGTACGGGCGGCGGCCACACCGGCCTGGAACCGGCTCTCGGCATCCAACTGGCCCATGATGTCGGCGATGTGACGCCGCGCGGTGCGCAGCGACATCCCGAGGCGGCGGGCGATCGTCTCGTCCTTGAGCCCGGCGGCGAGCAGCCGCAGGATGGTCCGGTCGATCTCCTGGGAGACCTGCTCCAGGCCGTCCGCGGTGGCGGCGGAGAACGGCCTGGCACACGACCAGGACTGCTCGAAGATCTCGCACAGGTAGGCGACCAGCGACTCCTGGCGGATCGCCACCGCGCCCCAGGAGCCGTCGCTCGCGGGGATGAAGGCGAGTTCGCGGTCGAAGACGATGATGCGGCCGAACAGCTCGTGGACGGTGCGGTACTCGCCGCCGAGCGGTGAGGCCGCTTCCACGTACGCCTGGCTGGGGCCGTTGAAGCGTGCGGTGTGGTGGTAGAGCGTGCGCATCCGCACCCCGCGGGCGAGCAGCGCGCGGTCACGGCCGAGCGCTTCCTCCATGGCTTCCGGCACCCGGCTTCCGCCACCGGGCTGGCTGGCCAGCACCTCGCTCCGGCAGCTGTCCGAGGCCCGGTCGAGCGCCGCCCGTACCTCCTGGAGGCTGCTGATGACCTCGACCCCCTCACCGGCGCCGGCCACCCGTCCGCCCCGCTGGTAGTGGGGGAAGAAGCCGACGAGCTGGGCCTGTCCCCTGGCCAGCTCCTCCTGCTCGCGGCGGATCCGGGCCTCGACGGGGGCGGCGAGCCGGGCCATCGCGGCCTCCGGTGCGACGGCGTAGCCCGCCGTCGGGTCCTGCGGATCCGGGTACACCAGGCGCAGGGCGCTCAGCCGGCGTACCGAGGCAGCGGCCTGGTCCGGGTCCAGCCCCAAGTCGGCGGCGATGGCGGCGGGTTCGAGCCGGTGGTGTTCCAGTACCCAGGAGTAGACCGCCACGTCGACCTGATCGGGCTCCGTTCCGCCCGCCCGATCGTCCGGTTCGCCGGAAACGTCCATGTACATCCCCCAGTCACTTTGCTGCCACCCAGCTTGGTGAGGTGGTCGACCCGTAGGCGCGTGATCATCTCGGCGACATGCTAGATCACAGGCCGGGACCCGCTCGGCGATCAGTTGAGGTCCCTCCAGGAGGACTCCATGAAGCGTTTCATCACCGCCGCCGTACTGCTCACGGCACTTCTCGGGATCAGCGCCCCCGCCGCGCTCGCCGTTCCGCAGGACCACGCGACGGCGGCCCGCAACGTTCACGCGGACGACACCTCGTGGGGCGGCGCGTGCACGACCCCCGGCTGCCAGCCCATCTACTGAGCGGTCGCCATGACCACCGCTCCCGTTCGACGTCCCCTCAGCCAGGAGAGTGCCCCGATGTCCCGACCCGCCACCGCCGCCCCCGCCCTGAGCCGCCGGGAGGTGGAGGTGCTGGAGCTGCTGGCCCGGGGAGCCACCTACGACACCATCGCGCGCCGCCTCCAGCTCAGCCCGCACACCGTCGACACCTACCTCCGACGGATCCGCAGCAAGACCGGCGCCACCACCCGCGTGCAGCTGGCCCTGTTCGCCTTCACCCACGGCCACGGCCTCCCCGCCTCGTGACGCGGCCCCGGGGCGCAGGTGCGACGTCGGGCCGGACACGGGCCCGCCCCCGCCGGCGGGTCCCGGCAGGGGCGGAGTCAGGTGCGGAATGGAGCGCGGGACGGTCAGGGCTTGATCGTCCAGCGCTGGTTCCAGTCGTTGGTGCAGGTCCAGACGCCGAGCGCCTTGTTGTCCTCGTCGTAGGTGAGGCAGTCGTCGGTGCTGACGCGGATCTGGTACTCGCCGTCGCCGAACGCGAAGACCTCCCACTTCTGGGCGGCGGAGCCGGTCCAGGGGCGCGCCTCGGCCAGGTAGCTCTTGGTGTTCTCGGTGAGGGCGAGGCCGGTGACGGCGTTGGTGATCTTGTAGAGCCCACTGGCGTCCTGACTGAAGACCCAGCCGGTGGACTTGCCGGCGGTGCTGGTGGCGGCGGTGACCGGGGTGCCGCTCGCGGAGCCGTTGGCAGCGGGGGCCCGGCCGTTCTTGACGCTCGGGTGCAGCGTGCCGGTCAGCTGGGCGGCGCCCGAGTCGGCGACACCGAACCCCATCCGGATGTGGCCGCCGGGGATGTTGGTCCCGGTGTCGCCGGTCTCGTGCGCGGGGATGCCAGGGGTCCCCGGGCTGCTGATGGGGATCGCGGGGACGGTGATGATCTGGCCGCCGATCGGCACCTGGGGCGTCGAGGGGGTTCCGGGCGGCGGGGTGGAGCCGCTGGAGGAACCCGGCACCACCCGGGCCGGGAAGTGGATGAGCCGGCCCCCGCGGCCGCTGGTGTCCGAGTCATGGCCGATGAAGGCCCAGTTCATGAAGCCGCCGTCACCGTAGTTGACGAAGGTCGATTCGCCCGCGAAGACCCAGACCTTGAAGTCGTCGTAGCCCTGCGGCCCGCCCTCCTTGTCGTGGTGCTCCAGCTTGACGTCGTCCTCGAACATCACCCCCCGCATGTTCGCCGAGTAGTCGTTCTTGAACCACTTGGTGTCGAAGGCGTCCGTCCCGTCGTACTTGAAGACGAGGACGTTGTAGCCGGGCGCGGCACTGCTCAGCTTCGAGACCAGGGCCTGGGTGAACTGGGCGTTCTCCATCTTCGCCTGGTTGGCCGCACCGAGGACGAACTTGACGGTGTCGGCGACGGCGCCGATCAGGGCGCTGGTGCAGTTGCCGCCCCCGACGCCGTCCTTGCCGGCGCAGTCGGCCGCGGCGGCCGGGGTCGGGGCCGCGACCAGCGCCGTACCGGCCCCGGCGAGGAGGCTGGCGGCCAGGGCGGTGGCGGTGGCGGACTTCTTCAGGCGGGCGCTAACGGCGCTCATGATGGGCTGCTTTCGGGCGGGTTCGGAGGAAGCGTCAGGCGGACCGGCACAACGCGGCACGGGTGCGGGCGGCCAGGGGGGCCTCACCGCCACCACCTGTCCGGTCCGCCTTCCTGCCGGCGTTCCGTTCGGTGAGGTAGATCCTGCCGAGCCGCGATGGTCACGGAAAGTCACGAAGACCCGGTGCCGGAACGGCGGTACCTGGGTCACGTGACACGCGCCGCGGCCGGGACTCCGCACCGCCGGGCCGCCCTCCGCCGGCCCCTCTTCTCCCGCCCTACCGCACCGAGTTGAGCCGGCCCTTCCACCCCGGGTGCCAGGCGACCAGGGCGGGCCCGGATACCCGTCAGCTCGCGGCGTCGCCCTCGGCGGCCACCCGGGCGAGGGAGTCCGCCACCGTCGCGCAGGCCAGCCGGGCCACGGAGCGCAGCTCGGCGTCCGGGGTGCCGGCCCGGCTCAGGACGGCCAGTGACTGGTTGACGGCGACGACGAAGGCGGCGAGCTCGTCGAGCGTCCGGGCGTCGGCCGGGGAGTCCGCCAGCGCGGCGCGGACCCGTCGGTGCTGCAGGTCGAGGAGGCCGCGCACCCGAGCGCCGCTCTCCTCCGTCAGCGTCGGCGACTGCGCGGCGGACTGGGCGACGAGGCACCCGGCGGGCACCGACGGGTCGGCGATGCGGTCCAGGACGACGTCGAAGAACGCCTCGACGGCGCGCACCGGGTCACCGGGGTGAGCGGCGAACGCCTGCTCGTACCGCGCGCCGTAGAGCGCCGCGTAGCGGTCGAGGCACCGGTGGAACAGGGCGTCCTTGCTGCCGAAGGTGCCGTAGAGGGAGCCCCGGCCGAGACCGGTGGCGGAGCCGAGGGCGTCCAGCGAGGCGTCCGCGTACCCGCGCTGCCAGAACACCTCCATGGCCCGGTCGAGGGCCGCTCCGACGTCGAACTGCTTTCGGCCGGACACCGCACAAACCTCCCGTTTCACCCGTCTGCCATGAGCCTACTCGCATCTTGGACCGATCGGTCAAACAATCTTTGACCGATCAGTCCAAGATGGCTACCGTGACGGCCAGTGGCCAGATCAGCCGGCACCGCGAAAGGAAAGATCATGAGCCAGTCACCCACGCCCGAAGGCCCCGGCTCCGTCGCCGGGGCGCCGAACCTCCCGGCCGGATTCGCGCGGACCTTCACCAGCCGGTACGTCGACACCGGGCACCTGCGCCTGCACGCCGTCACCGGCGGCGAGGGCCCGCCGCTGCTGCTGCTCGCCGGCTGGCCGCAGACCTGGTACGCCTGGCGCCTCCTGATGCCCGTGCTGGCACGGGACTTCCAGGTCGTCGCCGTCGATCCGCGCGGCGTCGGGCTGTCCGACAAGCCCCTGGACGGGTACGACACCGGCACGCTCGCCCGCGACCTGGTGGCGCTCATGGGCGCGCTCGGGCACCACCGGTTCGCCATGGTCGGACACGACGTCGGCATGTGGACCGGCTACGCCCTGGCCGCGGACCACCCCGACCGGCTCGAACGCCTGGCTGTCGCCGAGGCCGCGATCCCCGGACTCTCCCCCACGCCGCCGCTCTTCGGCAGCCAGGAGGCCAACGACCGGCTCTGGCACTTCGCCTTCAACCGCCTCGCCGGCGTCAACGAGCAGCTGGTCGCCGGGCGGGAGCACCTCTACTTCGGCCACCAGTTCGCCACGAAGTCCGCGAAGCCCCTGCCCGACCACGCCGTCCGGCACTACGTCGACATCCTCGCCGCCGATCCGCAGGCGCTGCGCTGCAGCTTCGAGTTCTACCGGGCACTGGACACCACCATCGCCCAGAACCGGCAGCGCGCGGCCCGACGGCTCTCCCTCCCCGTCCTGGCGATCGGCGGAGCGGCGAACCTCGGCGCCTCGGTCGGCGCGACGATGCGGCTGGCCGCCGACGACGTGGAGACCCTGGTCCTCCCCGACTGCGGCCACTACCCCGCAGAGGAGTCCCCGGAGGCGATGCTCTCCGCCCTGACCGCGTTCCTGGCGCCGTACCGCACCGGGCGGACCGTCTCGGACTGAGACCGCCCACACCCACCCGCCCCGCGCGTCGCGGCAGACAAATGTTGAGAATTCAACTATGCTGCTGACAGCGGCGCCGGCCACCAGCGGTCGTCCGCCGAGGCGACCCGCCGCACCCGAGGAGGAACCGTGGAGCAGACCGTCACCGACAACACCGAGAAGTCCCGCTTCGAGATCCACGACGGCGGCGAACTCGCCGGCTTCGCCGAGTACCACCGCTCCGGCGACGAGATCGCCTTCATCCACACCGAGATCGACCCCCGCTTCGAGGGCCGAGGCCTCGCCGGCCGACTGGCCCGCGCCGCCCTGGACACGGCCCGCGACCAGCACCTCGCCGTCCTCCCCTACTGCCCCTTCATCCGCGGCTGGATCACCAAGCACCCCGAGTACGCCGACCTGGTCCCCGCCACCCACCGGGCCCGCTTCGGCCTCTGAGCAGCCGCGTACCGCGCCGTCCAGGCCACCGCGGGAGGGCCCGGACGGCTTCGGTCAAGATCCCGAACCCTTGGTCCACCGTTCGGTAAAGACACTGGATCACCGGACGCGTGCCGCCCTACGGTGGCGGCATGAGTGATCACTCCGAAGCACCCGTCGCACCCGTCCAGGCCTTTGAACCCCCGTACTACGTCGCCGTCTTCACCACGCTCCGGACGCAGGACCAGAGCGACTACAGCGAGACCAACGCCCGCATGGAAGAGCTGGTGAACGACATCCCCGGGTACCTGGGGATGGACCACGCGCAGACGCCCGGCGGACTGGGCATCACCGTCGGGTACTTCCGCGACGCCGACGCCCTCACTCAGTGGCGGACCAACGCCGAGCACCGCGCCGCGCAGAAGCGCGGGCGGGCCGACTGGTACGAGAGCTACACACTGCACGTGGCGAAGGTGGAGCGCAGCCACGGGTTCGTGCGGGCGTAGCTCCCGGGTGAGAGCAGAGCGGGGCGGGCGCCGCAGTGAGCAGCGCCCGCCCCGGCCGGCCATCAGGCGTCGAGCCTCAGGCCTCGACCTCAGGCGCGGCAGGTCCCGGTGGACCAGTCGACGGTCGCGGCGGCCTGCGAGTACTTCCACTCGGGGCCGAGCAGGTCGCGGTCGAGCTGCGCGGCCGCGTTGCGGTTCTCGACGATGTAGCCGAAGTCCTGCAGCCAGGCCGGGTACAGGTTCTTCGAGCCGATGTAGAAGGCCGAGTCGTCGACCGCGACCAGCTTGTGGTGCAGCGCGTACGGGTGCCCGTCGGCCCAGGCGGCGGTGGGGGCCGCACGGAAGGAGGCGAGCTGGAGGTTGCCGCAGAGGGCCGCGTCGGCCTTGCCCCGGTCGCCGGTGAGCGCGGTGAGCCGGGCCTTCAGGACGTCGCTGATCTCGGCGAGGGACTTCATCTGCGAGTAGCCCCCGCTGCCCACGGTGCCCCGGTTGGCCGGGTCGCTGACCACGATCCGCACCTTGACCCCGGCGGCCAGCTTGGCGGCCAGCGTGTCGTAGAGCCGGGAGTCGTAGTGCGAGATCGGCGGGCAGGTGCCGTTCAGGTCCTGCTGGGAGATCTCGATGTGCCGCTGGGCGCTGCCGACCAGGGCGCGCAGGGCGTTCTCCTCGGGGTTGACGGTCTCGTAGTCGCGGTCGGCGTTGGTGTTGTCGTGCAGGGTCAGCGGGCCGCACTTGGCGTCCGCCGCCCCGGGGACGGGGCCGGGCCGGTACCCGGAGGAGGGGTCCGCGTCCTTGATGCCGACGCCGAGGCCGCCGACGGCTATCACCGGGACGTTCCCGGCGGCGGGGGCGGTCGGGTTGAGCTCGCGTTCGATCGACGGGCGGCAGGCGCCGCCGTCCGAGGAGGCGAACCACGCGTTGTCGAGGAGGCCGGTCCGGCCGCAGGTCCACTCCCAGAGGGTGTCCAGGTAGCGGCCGGCGGAGGTCGCGGCGGGGCCGGCGAGCGCGAGGTCGACGTCCGAGACGGGGTGTGAGGTGTCGAGGTAGTCCTTGCTCCAGCCGTTGATGCCGCCGGTGAGGACGGTGCGTCCGTCGACCACCAGGAGCTTGGAGTGGTTCCAGGAGAAGGCGGTGCGCGAGGAGGTCATCGAGGCGATGTTGAGGCTGACCGACGAGGCGGCCGGTCCGAGCTTCGCGACCAGGTCGTCCCGGTACCGCGACGGCAGCACGTTGGCGTTGTACAGCGGCGCCGCGCCGACCAGGATGCGCACCACCGGGCGGTGCCCGGCGGCGACCGAGGCCTTGAGCCCGGCGACCAGGGCGTCCTCGAACCCGCCGTCGGGGAACGGCGCGAGGCTGGAGACGTCGACGGTCCGGGTGGCGGCGGAGACGTCGGCGGTCATCTTCGCGAGCAGCGCGCGGGTGCCGGGCCGGTCGGCGCAGGTGGCGTCGCCCCAGCAACCGGGCGTCTGGAACAGCCAGTTCGCGGGGCCGCCGGCCTGGTCGGCGCCGGCCAGGGCGTTGCCGTCGGTGCGCTGCCAGACGGTGCCCTCCAGTCCGGGCGACACCTGGCGCAGCACCTGCTCGACGGCGTCGATGTGGGTGGTGTCCGCGCCCTGTGCGGGGGCGGGGGCGGCATGGGACGGCGCGGCCGACAGGACGGTGATCAGGGTGCTGGCCGCGACGGCGGCGAGGGCGCCGCGCAGGGCGCGGCGGGGTCGGCGGGAGCCGGGTCGGTACACGTGAGGATCCTTCAGAACGTGGCAGGCGTCGTGCTGTTCGCCTACGAGACACCCAGAGACTACCTGCTGGTAACACCCCGTCAAACTTGCGCATGACAAAAGCGCGCGGGGCTCGACCGGCCCCGGCGAACCCCGGCCCCTGGCTGCCCGTCCGGTCAGCGGGTGACGGCGACGCCCCGCTTCCCGCTCGCCGCGACCGTGGCCGCGGCCGCCGCCCCCGGCACCCCGCGCCAGGCGCGGGCGGCCAGCAGGCCGGAGGCGAGGGCGACGGCACCGAGGGCGACGGCGGCCGCGGTGAGGCCCAGGGTGGCACCGAGCCAGCCGGCCAGGGGGTAGGTGAGCAGCCAGCAGCCGTGCGAGAGGGAGAACTGGGCGGAGAAGACGGCGGGCAGGTCCTCGGCGGCCACCGAGTCGCGCAGGACGCGGCCGGTGGGGGTGAGGATCAGCGAGCCGGCCGCGCCGAGGACGGCCCAGACGGCGAGCAGGACGGGCCAGCGCCAGGCGCCCGGCCCGGCGGCCGTGAGCACGGCGAGCAGGGCGAAGAGCCCGACGATGCCGAAGGCCGCCGGGAGCATGACGATCCGGTCCGGCACCCGGTCCAGCACCCGGGGCAGCAGCAGCGCCACGGCCATCGACCCGGCCCCGTAGGCGCCGAGCGCGATCGGGACGTCGGTGGCGGGGCGGCCGAGCTGGCCGCGGACGTAGACGACGGTGTTGACGATCACCATGGCGCTGGCGGCGGCCGCCGCGAGGTCCAGGGCGAGCATCGCGCGCAGCCGGGGCACGGCGAGGAACAGCCGGGTGCCGCGGACGGACCTGGCGAGGACGCCGTCGCCGGCCCCCTCCCGCACCGACCGAAGCGGCTCCGGCCGCAGCGGCTTGGGCAGCACGGCCGAGAGCACCAGGGCGGCGGAGGCGAGGAACCCGGCGGCGGTGCCCCAGAACAGCCAGTTGTAGCTGATCAGCGCGAGCAGGGCGCCCGCCAGTACCGGGCTGACCAGGCTCTCGGTGTCGTAGGCGAGCCGGGACAGCGACAGGGCGCGGGTGTACTCGCGCTCCTCGGGCAGCACCTCGGGGATCACCGACTGGAAGGCCGGGGTGAAGGCCGCCGAGGCGGACTGCAGGACGAAGATCAGGACGTAGACCTGCCACACCTCGGTGACGAAGGGCAGGGTGAGGGCGACGGCGGCCCGGGTGAGGTCGGAGGCGGCCATCAGCCGCCGGCGCGGGATGCGGTGGGCCAGCGCGGTGACCACCGGGGCGATGCCGACGTACGCGAGCATCTTGATCGCCAGCGCGGTGCCGAGCACCGATCCGGCGCCCGCCCCGGCGAGGTCGTACGCGAGGAGGCCGAGCGCGACGGTGGCGAGGCCGGTGCCCACCAGAGCGACGATCTGGGCGGCGAACAGGTGCAGATAGGTGCGGTTGCGCAGCACGGAGAGCATGAGGACCCCGCTCGGACTGGACGCGGTAGGACGACACGTCCAGGATAGGTCAACATGTGCACGCATGTGCACATATTGACCGGAAAAGCGGCCCGGAAGGCGGCGAGGGGAAGGCGGCGCCGGGAAAGCGGCCCGCACCCCGGAGGGCACGGGCCGGTACGGATCGCTCAGTCGTGCGGCGGGAGCTCGCCGATCTGGTGGTCGGCGACGCTCAGCGCCTCGTCGACCAGCCGGCGCAGATGGCCGTGGCGCAGCGCGTACACGACGCGCCGGCCGTCCTTGCGGGTGGTGACCAGGCCCGCCAGCCGGAGCTTGCCGAGGTGCTGGCTGACCGACGTCCGGGGGGCTCCGGCCGCCTCCGTGAGCGTGGTCACGTCGGCCTCGCCGGCGCTCAGCCGCTGGAGCAGCGCGAGCCGGGTGCGGTCCGCGAGCAGCGCCAGGATGCCGGCCGCGGCCTCCAGCCGCTCGTCGTCCCGTCGCTCCTGCGCATGGTGCGCACCTGACACCTGAAGGCTCCCGCTCATGGCGCCATCGTAGGGCCCTGGGCCGTCCGGGGCGCCGTCCGGGCGGGCCCGTGCCCACCGAAGCGCGGAGGCTTCGGCGGGCACGGGCCGGTCATGCGGTCAGGCGTCCGCGCCCCAGAGGAAGCCCGGCACGGGCGTGAAGCGCACGTACGGGCTCCACTCGTCGCCCGGCGGGCAGGGGGTGGGCGGGCACGGCGGCGGCGGACACTTGCTGTCCTCGACCGTGACCGTCACGCACGCGTGGTCCCCGGTCAGCTCGACCCTGGTCACCGAGGGCCGCGACAGGTTGTAGCCCTCGGGTGCGGAGACCTCCTGCCAGTAGTACGTGCCCAGCGGGAGGTGGTCCGCCGAGCAGACGCCCGACGCGGGGGTCGTGCACGGCGGGCCGACGGCGGTGTCGGGGTTGTCCCCCGTGGTCTGCAGACCGGCCACGCCGTTGCTCTCCCGCCACAGCTGGAACACGGCGCCCGCCAGCGGCTGCCCGCTGTCGGCGTCGACCTTCCTGACGGAGGTGGACCCGCTCGGGGCGGTCGGCGTCTGCGTGTCCTGGACGGGGACCTGGACGTTCGGCCGGCCCAGGTCGATGACGACGGTCGTCACCGGCGACTGCGGCAGGTCGTACCCGGGCGGCGGCACCGTCTCCTGCCAGTAGTACGTGCCCAGCGGGAGGCCGGACGCCGAGCAGACGCCCGACGCGGGCGTGACGCACGGGGAGCCCACGGCCGTGTCCGGATTCGGGCCGGTGGCCTGCAGGCCCGGAACGCCGTTGGTCTCGTGCCAGAGCTGGAAGGTGGCGCCCGCCAGGGGCTGTCCGGTCGCGGCGTCGGTCTTCTTGACGGAGGTGGACCCGGTGGGGGCGGTCGAGTGGGTGTCCTGGACGGGGAGCTGGATGTCCTGCCCGTTGGTGTCGAGGACGACGGTCGTCACCGCGGACTGCGGCAGGTCGTACCCGGGCGGCGGCACCGTCTCCTGCCAGTAGTACGTACCCAGCGGGAGCCCGGACGCCGAGCAGATCCCCGACGCCGGGGTGACGCACGGGGAGCCCACGGCCGTGTCCGGGTTGGCCCCGGAGGCCTGCAGGCCCGCCACGCCGTTGGTCTCGTGCCACAGCTGGAAGGTCGCCCCCGCCAGCGGCTGTCCGGTGGCCGCGTCGGTCTTGGTGACGGAGGTGGACCCGGTGGGAGCGATGGTCTTGGCATCGGCGACGGTGACCATGACGTTCTTCCCGTTCGCGTCCAGCACCACGGTGTTCACGTTGAGGTCGGGCAGGTCGTACCCGTCGGGCGCCGAGACCTCCTGCCAGTAGTAGGTGTCCAGCGGGAGGCCCGACGCCGAGCAGACACCGGACGCCGGGGTGACGCACGGGGAGCCGACCGCGGTGTCCGGGGTCGCCCCGGACGTCTGCAGACCGGCGACGCCGTTGGTCTCACGCCACAACTGGAAGGTCGCCCCCGCCAGGGGCTGCCCGCTGTCGGAGTCGGTCTTGGTCACGCTGGTCGAGCCGGTCGGAGCGGCGGCCGGGGTGTCGGCGACGGTGACCGGGGCGCTCTGCCCGTTGGTGTTCAGCACGACCGTGGTCACGTTGAGCCCGGGCAGGTCGTACCCGGGCGGCGCCGCCGTCTCCTGCCAGTAGTACGTGCCCAGCGGGAGGCCGGACGCCGAGCAGACGCCCGACGCGGGCGTGACGCACGGGGAGCCGACCGCCGTGTCGGGATTGGCCCCCGTGGTCTGCAGCCCCGGAACGCCGTTGGTCTCGTGCCACAGCTGGAAGGTCGCCCCCGCCAGCGGCCGCGCGGTGGCGGAGTCGACCTTGGTCACACTGGTGGACCCGGTCTCGACGACCGGGCTCGTGGTGTCCTGGACGGTGACCGGGACGGTCTGCCCGTTCGTGCCGAGGACCACGGTCGTCACCGGCGGCTGGGGCAGGTCGTACCCGGGCGGCGGCGTCGTCTCCTCCCAGTAGTAGGTGCCCAGCGGGAGGTCGGCCGTGGAGCAGACACCGTTGCGCCCGGTGGTGCAGGGGGCGCCGACCTTGGTGTCCGGGGTGGTGCCCGTGGTCTGCAGGCCGGCGACGCCGTTGCTCTCCTTCCACAGCTGGAAGGTGGCGCCCGCCAGGGTCTGCCCGGTGGCCGAGTCGACCTTGGTCACGCTGGTCGAGGCGGTGGGGGCCGGCGGGTTGCCGCACTCCGGGAGGTCGCCGTTGAAGGGGTAGGCGTGGAACTCGGTCCCGGTCATGCCCAGACCGGAGTTGTGCAGCAGCGAGCCGGTGGTGAAGAACCGTCCGTTCAGGCCGGGCAGGTTCATCGTGGCGGTGCTGGCCGGGTTGCCGACCAGCACGCTGCCCTGGAACTGCCCCGAGCCGGTCAGGGTGACGGTCGTCGCGGTGGGGAAGTTCCACAGCAGGCGCTCGCGCAGCTGGTTCCACGGGTCGGTGTCCGCGAGGCTGCCGCTGTAGGTGTTGATGGTGCGGGCGTCGCCGACGAGGTTGACCAGGACGGTCGCGTTCGCGGGGATGCCGGCGAAGGTGACCCCCTGGGTGCCGCCGCCGCGGCCGACGATGTCGAAGTCGACGTTGAAGACCTGGAGGGCGGAGGTGCCGTCGCCGGTGAACAGGGTCTGGTACCCCTGGTTGACGGCGGTTCCGGTGGCCGGGCGGGGGGTGCCGGTCCCGGCGTAGCACGCGCTGGCCGTCTGCAGCTCGCCGCGCAGCGGCGCGTAGGCGGCCACGGCCTGCGGGTCGTGGACCTTCGTGCCGGTGACGGTTCCCGTGGTGGCGCCCGCGTAGCGGACGACGCCGCCCTCGGCCAGGAGCGACTGCCCCGGGGCCACGGTGACGTTGCCGCCGGCGGTGAGGAAGTCCGCGCCGTTCGGCGGGGGAACGCGCGAGCCGACGCCGACGATGCCGATGTTGTACACGGAGCTGACCCCGGCGGCCTTGCTCATGTCGAAGTTGCCGAGGGTCACCACGTGCCCCTCGGCCTCGGCGGCCGAGCCCCGGACGTTGAAGTCGCCGCCGACGAAGACGTTCACCCCGGCGTCGCGGCCCGCGAAGGGACCGTTGTTGACCGGGGGGAACGTCGCCGGACAGTCCGCGCCCAGGCAGGGCCCCAGGCCGCCCGGCAGGCCGGCCGCCTGGGCGGCCGACGGTGCGATGAGCGACATGCCGAAGGGGACGAGCGTCAGGGCCAGGGCGGATCCCATCACCCTGCCGAGCCTTCGTCTCCAGCCGACGGCGGTCGCCTGATTCTGACTGGGCTTCACCACAGTCCTTTCCTCATATGAACCGAACAACAGCCCTCGGAGTGTTCTCGTCGGAGCCCCGAGCAGCGGCGACCCGCCAACCGTTTCGTCTGAACGCCGCACACGTACACCCGATCGGACGCGGCGGACGCCGGGGCGACTGGGTCTCCCGACCCCGGATTGGGGCCCTCCGGCCCTGACGCGCCGTCAACGGCGGCCCCATCCTGGACTCGTCGAGGCCCCGTCCGCCCGCCGCCACCGAACGACACCACGAGTCCCCGGAGGACCCGCATGTTCTGCTACCAGTGCGAACAGACCGACCGCACCGGCGCCACCCCCGGCTGCGCCGGTCCGATCGGCAACTGCGGCAAGGACTCCCCCACCTCGGACCTCCAGGACCTGCTGATCCACGCGGTCAAGGGCATCTCCCAGTACGCCGCCAAGGCGCGCGCCCTCAACGACCCGGACGACGAGGCGGCGGCCTTCGTCCTGTACGCGCTCTTCACCACGCTCACCAACGTCAACTTCAACCCCACCCGCTTCGCCGCCCTGATCCAGCTGGCCGTCGGCGTCCGGAACCGGACCAGGGACCGGTACGAGCGGGCCGCGCGCGCCGCCGGGCAGCAGCCGGAGACGCTCACCGGCCCGGCCGCGTGGGCCCCGGCCGGGGACCCCGGCGCCCTGGTCGGCCAGGCCTCGGGCGTCCGGGTGGACATCGGGCTCCCCCTGGTCGGGCCCGAGGTGGTCGGGCTCCGCTCGCTCCACCTCTACGCGCTCAAGGGCATCTGCGCCTACGCCCACCACGCCGACGTGCTCGGCCGCCGCAGCGCCGAGGTGCTCGGCGGCGTCGAGGACGCCCTCGCCTACCTGGCCGGCGAGCCGACCGACCCCGCCGAGCTGCTGGAGCGCGCCGTCGGCCTCGGCCGGCTCAACCTCGCGGCGATCGAACTGCTGGACGCCGCCAACACCGGCACCTACGGGCCCCAGCGGCCCACCGCCGTCCGCACCACCCCGGTCGCCGGAAAGGCCGTCCTGGTCAGCGGCCACGACCTGCGGGACCTGGAGGCCCTCCTGGTGCAGACCAGGGGCCAGGGCATCAACGTCTACACCCACGGCGAGATGCTCCCCGCCCACGCCTACCCGCTGCTCAAGGCCCACCCGCACCTGGCCGGCAACTACGGCGGCGCCTGGCAGGACCAGCAGCGGGACTTCGCCGCCTTCCCCGGCCCGGTCCTGATGACCTCCAACTGCGTCATCGAGCCGCACGCCGCCTACCGCCGCCGGATCTTCACCGCCGGACCGGTCGGCTGGCCCGGCGTCCGGCACCTCGCCGACCACGACTTCCGCCCGCTGATCCAGGCCGCCCACGCCCTGCCCGGGTTCCCGGAGACCGCCGCCGCGGAGCAGGCCGTCACCGTCGGCTTCGGCCGGGACGCCGTGCTCGCGGTCGCCGACCAGGTCGTCCACGCGGTACGGCAGGGCGACATCCGGCACTTCTTCCTGATCGGCGGCTGCGACGGCCCCACCCCCGGCCGCGACTACTACACCGACCTCGCCTTCGGCGCGCCCCGCGACAGCGTGGTGCTCACCCTCGGCTGCGCCAAGTACCGCTTCAACCGGCACGACTTCGGCGAGATCGCGGGTCTGCCCCGGCTGCTCGACCTCGGCCAGTGCAACGACACCTACTCCGCCATCCGGATCGCCACCGCGCTCGCCGACGCCTTCGAGTGCGACATCAACGACCTGCCGCTCACCCTGGCGCTGTCCTGGACCGAGCAGAAGGCCGTCGCGGTGCTGCTCACCCTGCTCGCGCTGGGCATCCGCGACATCCACCTCGGCCCCTCGCTGCCCGGCTTCCTGACCCCCGCCCTGGTCGAGGAACTGGTGAAGCGGTTCGGCCTGCGGGTGGCCGGCGACCCGGCGGCCGACCTGGCCACCGCGCTCGAACGGACGGCGTCGTGAGCGCGGGGCACGCCCACCCCGTCACCCTCACCACCACCGACGGCGGCCGGCTGGAGTTCGACTGCGCCCCCGGCCGCAGCGTCCTGGAGGCCGCGGCGGAGGCCGGCGCCGCCCTGCCCGCCTCCTGCCGCCGGGGCACCTGCGGCTCCTGCCACGCCTCCGTCACCGACGGACCGTACGACCTCGGGCCGCACAGTGACCAGGCCCTCCCGCCGGACGGGCGCGAGCGCGGCGAGGTGCTGCTCTGCCGCACCTTCCCGCGCGGTCCGCTGACCGCCGCCCTGCCGTACGAGCAGGCCCGCGTCCTGTACGGCGCCGTCCCGGTCCGCGCGGCCACCGTCACGGCGGTGGACCAGGCCACCCCGGACACCGTGCGGCTGGAGCTGCGCCTCGACGACCCGGACTGCCAGTTCGACCCGGGGCAGTTCATGGAGCTCCAGGCACCCGGCGGCGAGGTGAAGCGCGCCTACTCCCCCGCCAACACCGGCAACTGGGAGGGCCGGCTGGAGTTCTACATCCGGCTGCGGGAGGGCGGGCACTTCTCCTCCTACCTCGCCGACCGGGCCCGCCCGGGCGACCGGCTCACCGTGCACGGCCCGCAGGGCGCCTTCGGCCTGCACGAGACCGGCCTGCGGCCGCGCTGGTTCCTGGCCGGCGGCACCGGCCTGGCCCCGCTGCTGGCGATGGTCCGCCGGATGGCCGAGTGGCGGGATCCGCAACCCGCCCGGCTGTTCCTCGGCGTCAACGAGCCGCGGGACGTCTTCGGACTGGACGAACTCGCCGCCGTAGCCGCCGAGTTGCCCGGCTTCCGGTACGAGGTCTGCGTCCGCGGGCCCGGCCCCGACTGGTCCGGCCCGACCGGCACCCCGGCCGACCTGCTCGCCGCCGCCCTGCCCGAACTCGGCGGCGCCGCACCGGACCTGTACGTCTGCGGCCCGCCGCCCCTGGTCGACGCCGTGCTGCGCACCGCCGCTTCCGCAGGGGTGCCGCCCGAACAGGTCCACCGGGAGCGCTTCCTGGCCACCTGACCGCCGGACCGCCGCCGATCCGCTTCGGCGGCGGCCCGGCGGCTATTCCGAACCCCCCTCCGGGGCAACGGCGTTGTACTCGGCGAGGGTCTCGCGGGTGAAGCCGAAGAACCAGGTGGCGAGGAAGCCCGCGAGGTAGCCGGTCAGCAGCCCGCCGCCGTAGACGGCGGCGCTCGCGAGGAGTCCGTGCGGGCCGGCCAGGAGCGGGAAGAGGGCCCAGCCGGAGGGGCCGATGGCGGTGGAGCCGACGGCGTCGCCGAGCTGTCCGGCCACCCCGATGAAGGCGCCGCCGGCCGCGCCGCCGACGCAGGCGGTGACGAAGGGGCGCCCCAGCGGCAGGGTGACGCCGTAGACCAGGGGCTCGCCGACGCCGAGCAGGCCGGCCGGGAGCGCGGACCTGATGGTGGCCCGGATCGAGGCGTTGTGGCGCAGCCGCAGGTAGACCGCCACCGCGCAGCCGACCTGTCCGGCGCCCGCCATGGCGAGGATCGGCAGCAGGACGGTGGAGCCCTGCTGCTGGATCAGGGTGGTGTGGATCGGGATCAGCGCCTGGTGCAGGCCGAGCATCACCAGCGGCAGGAAGAGGCCGCCGAGCACGAGTCCGGCGAGCAGGCCGCCGTGGGCGAGCAGCCAGGTGGCGGCGTGGCCGATGGCGGTGGAGACCTCCCCGGCGAGGTACATCAGGCCGAACAGCGCGGCCAGCCCGCCGAGCAGGACGGTGACGGTGGGGGTGACCAGGACGTCGAGGGCTGCGGGCACCAGGCGGCGGGTCCAGCGCTCCAGGTGGACGGCCAGCAGTGCGGCGCCGAGCGCGCCGACCACGCCGCCCTGGCCGGGCGTGAGGTGGTGGCCGAAGGCCTCCACCTTGGCGACCCCGGCGTAGACGATCACGCTGGCCACCGCGCCGCCGAGCACGGGCGTGCCGCCGAACTCCTTCGCCGTGTTGTAGCCGACGAAGACCGCGATCAGCGACATGAACCCGGAGGAGACCGGGCCCAGGGCGGTGACCAGCGCCGGTGCCCAGCCGAGGTTGGCGAGCGCCCCGGAGAGGCCAGCGACGATCCCGCAGCCGATCAGGGCGGGGATCAGCGGGACGAAGATGTTCGCGATCCGGCGCAGCGCCAGCTTCACCGGGGTGGCGTTGCGCACCCGGCCCTGGGCCCGGATGCGCTCGCCGCGCCCGGCGAGGTCCTCGGCGGTGGGGGCGGCCGCCGGGCCGGGGGACTCCAGGAGTCGGCGCAGCCGCTCGGTGACCCCGGCGACGGCGGCGGGCCCGAGCACGATCTGGTAGGTGTCGTCCTCGACCGTGCCCAGGACCTCCGGCAGCGCCCGGAGCGCCTCGGTGTCGACCAGGGCGCGGTCCGCCAGGCCCAGCCGCAGCCGGGTCATGCAGTGGGCGACCGAGCGGATGTTGGCGGCGCCGCCGACCAGCGGGAGGATCGCCTCGGCCACGGCGCGGTTCTTCTCGTCCGACATGCCGCAGGACGTACCCGGGCGCTCCCCCGGCTCAACCGCCTTGGTACGCGGCCGTTCTGGGCCCCGTGGCCGGAGCCGGTGCGCCGGCGGCGCCGTCCGTCCGGTCCGGGAGCGGGTCGTCGTCGGCCCCCGTGGCGCGCACCCGGTGCACGTACCGGTCGATGAGGTGGCGCAGCACGGTGGCGGTGGTGACGACGTCCGCCTCGGGGATGCCGTCCAGCGCGTCGGCGAGCCCGATGATGTTGGCCTGTTTCAGGCGGTCCAGCACTTCCCGTCCGCCGCGGGTGATGGCCACCTGGCGGGCCCGCCGGTCCTGCGTGTCCTGGCTGCGTTCCACCAGCTGCTGGCCCTGGAGGCGGTCGATCTGGCGGGTGACGTGGGAGGGCTTGACCATCAGGCGGTCGGCCAGGTCGCTCACCCGGCTGGCCTCCGCGCGCTCGGCGAGCGCGCGCAGCAGGTAGACGTCCGAGCGGGCGGCGGTGATGCCGGCCTTGGCGGTGCGGCGCTCGTGCTCCTGTGACCGTGTCAGCAGGTAGGCCAGGGTGGCCAGGACGTCCTCCAGGCCGTCCAGGCCGTTCGGGCCCTGCGGCTGGCAGGCGGTGGTCCGGTCGTCTTCGGCGTCTTCTTCGTCCGACATGGGGGAACTGTAGCGATCCGGTCCGGGCGGTGGCCGGGACGGGGAGGCGGCGCCGGGTTTCGGACAGTTTCGGCCGTCACCCGATCCGCCCTTTCGCCACCACGGAACGCGAGTTAGCGTGACTTTCAGTTAGTTGCTTTGGGCACGTAACTAGGTGCCCACGGCTCGACTCCCGGAAGGGGATCCACCGATGGCCACCGCCGAGAAGACCCCCCGATTCACCCACCCCGCCGCCCGCGGCACCTGCCCGTTCGCCCCGCCGCCCGCGTACGAGCAGGCCCGGCAGGAGGAGCCGGTCAGCCGCGTCACCCTGTGGGACGGCTCCACCAGCTGGCTGGTCACCCGTCACGAGGACGTCAAGGCCGTCCTCTCCGACGCCCGGTTCAGCTCCGACTCCACCCGGCCCGGCTACCCGTTCATCAGCGCGGGCGCCCGGCAGCTGAACACCGGGCGGCCGACCATCATCCGGATGGACGCCCCGGAGCACACCCACTTCCGCCGGATGCTGACCGGCGAGTTCATGATCAAGAAGGTCGAGGCGCTGCGCCCGGAGATCCAGCGGATCGCCGACGACCTGCTGGACCGGATGACCGACGGACGCTCCGGCGCCGACCTCGTCCACGAGTTCGCCCTGCCGCTGCCGTCCCTGGTCATCTGCCTGCTGCTCGGCGTCCCCTACCAGGACCACGACTTCTTCCAGGAGTGCAGCCGCGTCCTGCTGCGCCGCGACTCCGCCGCCGAGGACGTCGCCGACGCCCAGGCCAAGCTGGTCGACTACCTGATCGGGCTCACCGAGACCAAGCGCACCCACCCCGACGACGGCATCCTCAGCCGCCTGGTGGAACGCGGCGAGCTGAGCACCCAGCAGATCGGCGACATGGGCCGGCTGCTGCTGATCGCCGGACACGAGACCACGGCGAACATGACCGCGCTCTCCGTGCTCGCCCTGCTGCGCAACCCCGACCAGCTCGCCCACCTGCGCGAGCACCCCGAGTCCGTGCCCGGCGCGGTCGAGGAGCTGCTGCGCTACCTGACCATCGTGCACTCCGGCGTGACCCGGGTCGCCGCCGAGGACGTCGACCTGGGCGACGTGCGGATCGCGGCGGGCGAGGGCGTCATCTGCATGGTCAACACCGCCAACCGGGACGAGCGGGAGTTCCCCGACGGCGACGAGCTCGACCTGACCCGCGACGCCCGCCGCCACCTGGCCTTCGGCTTCGGCGCCCACCAGTGCCTGGGACAGCCGCTCGCCCGGCTGGAGTTGCAGATCGCGCTGGCCACCATCCTGCGCAGACTGCCCGGACTGCGCCTGACCGTACCGTTCGAGGAGGTCCGCTTCCGCGGCGAGATGCTCATCTACGGCGTCCACGAGCTGCCGATCGCCTGGTGACCCGGGCTCCCCCGGGAGCCCGCAGAACCACACCAACCCACCTGCCCCGCACCGGAGTCCACACCGCCGGGGCGCCCGTTCCGAAAGGAAGACCATGCTCGTCCGGATCGACCAGGAGAAGTGCTGCGGCGCCGGGCACTGCGTGCTCGCCGCCCCCGACGTCTTCGACCAGCGCGACGAGGACGGCATCGTCGTCCTGCTCGACGCCCGACCGCCCGCCGAGCTCCACCAGGCCGTCCGGGACGCCGCCGCGGTCTGCCCGGCCTCGGCCATCACCCTGGACCAGGCGTGACCGCACTGCGGGACGTGGCCGTGGTCGGCGCCGGCGCGGCCGGGCTGCACGCCGCCGAGTCGCTGCGCCGGGCCGGCTACGACGGCCGCCTCACCCTGATCGGGGCCGAGCCCGAACCGCCGTACGACCGGCCGCCGCTGTCCAAGCACCTGCTCGGCGGGGAGTGGCAGCCCGACCGCCTGGCCCTGCGCGGCCCCGAGGCGCTGGAGGAGCTCCGGCTCGACCTGCGCCTCGGGGTCCGGGCCGAGCAGCTGGACCGCCGGGAGCGGACCGTCCGGCTCTCCGACGGCGGACGGGTGCGCTGCGAGGCCGTCATCGTGGCCACCGGGGTCCGACCGCGCCGGCTCCCGGGCGCCGACGCTCCCCGGCCCGGGGCGCACGTGCTGCGCACCCTCGCCGACGCCCTCGCCCTGCGCGAGGAACTGCGCGCGGGCGTAAGGCTGTTGGTGGTCGGCGGCGGGCTGCTCGGCGCCGAGGCGGCGGCCACCGCCGTCGGGCTCGGCGCCGAGGTGACCTGGCTGACCTCCACCGCCACGCCGCTGGCCGCCGTCCTGGGCACCGAGACGGCCGCGCTGCTGGCCGGCCTGCACCGCGAGCACGGGGTGCGGCTGCACCGGGGCGTGGCCACCGGACTGCTCGAACGGCGCGGCCGGGCCATCGGCGTCCGGCTCGCCGACGGCTCCGAACTGGCGGCCGACGCCGTGCTGATGGCCGTCGGCTCCGAACCGGCCACCGAGTGGCTGGCCGGCAGCGGCGTCCCGCTGGACGACGGCGTGGTCTGCGACGCCTACTGCGCCGCCGGCCCCGGCGTCTGGGCGGCCGGGGACGCCGCCTCCTGGCCCGACCCGCGCACCGGCCGCCACCACCGCCTCGAACAGCGCACCAACGCCACCGAGCAGGCCATGCACGCGGCCCGGAACCTGCTGGCCGGCCCGGACGGCGAACGACAGGCCTACCGGCCGGTCCCGTACCTGTGGACCGACCAGTACGGGCTGCGGGTCCAGGTGTTCGGCCGGCCCGGCGGCGCCGAGCGGTTCGAGGTGGTCGACGGCAGCCTGGCGGAGCACCGCTTCGCCGCCGTCTGCGTCCGGGACGGCCTGGTCACCGGCGCGGTCGGGATCGCCTCCGCCCGGGCGCTGCGCGGGCTGCGCGCCCAGGTCGCGGCGCACGGACCGTGGCCGCCCGAGCAGGCCGAGCAGGCCTGAGCCGCCCCGCCGCTGCCGCCCCACCGCCGCAGCCCTGCCAGTGCCGCCCGCCGTCCCCGCCCGCCAACCGGGCGAGGCGGCGGGCGGACCGGCATGGTGCGAGGGCCCCGGCACGGCCCCGCCCGGAGACTGGTGGCACGCCGCCGGCCAGGGGAGAGAGCGCATGGACGACCACAGCCACCGAGCCGCCCGGGGGCCCGCCCCCGCCCCGGGGACGACCTCGCGGGCCGGGGTCCTGGGCACCGCGCTGGCCGCCGTCCTCGCCTTCTCGCTCTCCTCCGGCTCCTGGCAGTGGTTCTCCACCTACCTCGGACTGACCCTCCTCGCGGTGGTCCTCTCCTCCAGCCGCCCGCCGAGCCGCGCGACCGACACCGGGGACGGCTACGCCCGGAGCCTGGCCGCCTACACGCTCGTCATCGGACTGTGCGTGGCCCTCGCCCTGGCCCCGGCGATGCAGCGCTGGTCCTGGCTGTTCCCGATGCCGGGCACCCGCCGCGACTGCCCCCGCCTGGGCGACTACGCCCGGCTGCAGGCCCAGGCCTCCCTCGGCGACCTGGCCGCCCGGGACGGCGCCGCGCTCGCCGCCGCCCAGGGCGAACAGGCCCGGCACGCCGTCGCCGACTGCCTCTCCGCGACGACCACGCTCTGGCTGCCCGTGTACGCGCTGGCCGCCGCGCTGCTGGCCGCGCTCGCCGTCCGACTGCTGGACCGGGGCGGCCGCCGGGGGCCCTCCCGGTCCGTCGAGGGCTGAGGGGCGACGGAGGGCGGACGGGCGGCGCGCCCCGGACACTCCCCCGCGCTCCCCGTGCCCCGGCCGGGTCTACCGGTCGAACATCCACCGGACTATCGTTAGTTGGCGGAAGCTATCGAATTCCCCACGCCGACCCGCCGGCCGGCCAGCAGGAGGCAGCGGTGGCGACACGACTCTCCGACGGCGGCAGGACGGGGCGGCCGCACCCGGTCGGCCACGGTGTGGCACCGGAGCACCCCCGGTACAAGTGGGTGGTGCTGTCCAACACCACGCTCGGCACCCTGATCGCCACCGTCAACGCCTCGATCGTGCTGATCTCGCTGCCCGCGATCTTCAACGGCATCGGCCTGGACCCGCTCCGCCCCGGCAACGTCAGCTACCTGCTGTGGATGCTGATGGGCTACATGCTGGTCACCGCCGTGCTGGTGGTCACCCTCGGCAGACTGGGCGACATCCACGGCCGGGTGCGGATCTACAACGCGGGCTTCCTGATCTTCACCCTCACCTCGGTGGCGCTCTCCCTCGACCCGCTGCACGGCGGGCCCGGGGCCCTGTGGCTGATCGGCTGGCGGGTCGTGCAGGCGGTCGGCGGGTCGATGCTGATGGCCAACTCGGCGGCGATCATCACCGACGCCTTCCCGGCCCGCCAGCGCGGCACGGCCCTGGGGGTGAACATCGTCGCGGGCATCGCCGGGTCCTTCATCGGCCTGGTCCTGGGCGGGCTGCTGGCCGAGTGGAACTGGCGGTCGATCTTCTGGGTCAATGTGCCGATCGGCATCCTCGGCACGGTCTGGGCCTACCGGTCGCTGCGCGAGACCGGGGTGCGCAAGCCCGCCCGGATCGACTGGTGGGGCAACATCACCTTCGGCGTCGGCCTGACCGCCCTGCTCGCCGCGATCACCTACGGCATCCAGCCGTACGGCGGCCACACCATGGGCTGGACCAACCCCTGGGTGCTGGCCGGACTGTTCGGCGGGGTGGCCCTGCTCGCCGTCTTCTGCCTGGTCGAGTCCCGCACCGCCGAGCCGATGTTCCCGCTCTCGCTCTTCCGCGACCCGGTCTTCGCGGGCGGCAACGCGGCCACCCTGCTGGGCTCGATCGCCCGCGGCGGGCTGCAGTTCATGCTGATCATCTGGCTGCAGGGCATCTGGCTGCCGCTGCACGGCTACGACTACGCCGACACCCCGCTGTGGGCCGGGATCTACCTCGTCCCGCTGACCGTCGGCTTCCTGGCCGCCGGACCGGTCGCCGGCTACCTGTCCGACCGCGCCGGAGCCAGACTCTTCGCCGCCGGCGGACTGGTGGTGATGGCGCTGTCCTTCGCCGGGCTGCTCCTGCTGCCCACCGACTTCGGCTACCCGTGGTTCGCCCTGCTGGTGTTCGTCAACGGCCTGGGCGGCGGCCTGTTCGCCGCCCCCAACACCTCGCTGATCATGTCCAGCGTGCCGGCCGCCGCCCGCGGCGCGGCCTCCGGCATGCGGGCCACCTTCCAGAACGCCGGCATGGTGCTGTCGATCGGCGTCTTCTTCTCCCTGATGGTGGCCGGCCTGGCGGGCTCGCTGCCGCACACGCTCACCGCCGGACTGACCGCCCAGGGCGTGCCCGCCGCCGACGCGCACGCCATCGCCTCGCTGCCGCCGGTGGGCACCCTGTTCGCCGCCTTCCTCGGATACAACCCGATCCAGCAGCTGCTGGGCCCGCAGGTACTCGGGCAGCTGCCGGCGGACAACGTCCGGACGCTGACCGGCCGGGAGTTCTTCCCCCAGCTGATCTCGGGGCCCTTCCACGACGGGCTGGTGGTGGTGTTCTGGCTGGCGATCGCGATGTCGCTGGTCGCCGCGGCCGCCTCGCTGGTGCGCGAGCGGACCCGGCCCGCCGCCGCGCGTCCGGCCTCCGCACCGGCCGGCTCCGTACCGTCCGGCGCCTCACCCTCCGGTGCCTCACCGGCCACCACCGCGCCCGCCCCCGCGCGGCCCGCCGCCCCGCCGACGAAGGAGCCCGGGCCGTGAGCGCGGACGGCGGCGGCCTGTCCGCCGAGGCCGTCGTCCGGCTCCGGCTGGCGATCGGCCGGCTCAACCGCCAGCTGGTCCGCGCCTCCGGCGACCAGGACCTCACCGCCGCCCAGCTCTCCGCCCTGGCCCGGGTGGAGCAGCACGGGCCGCTGCGGCTCGGCGAACTCGCCGCACGCGAGGGCGTCGCGGTGCCGTCCATGGTCCGTACGGTCACCCCGCTGGTCGCCGACGGGCTGGTCGCCAAGACCCCCGACCCGCAGGACGGACGCTCCCAGCTGCTCGCCCCCACCCCGCTCGGGCTGGAGACGCTGGCCCGGATCCGCCGCGAGCGCACCGCCCTGCTGGCCCGCCGCAGCGCCCGGCTCAGCCCCGAGCAGTGCCGCGCCCTGGAGGCGGCGCTGCCCCTCCTGGAGCTGCTGCTCGACGAACCCGGCACCCCCTGACCCGGGTCCGGCCCCGGTCCGCCGACGGCCGGACCGCTACCGCTGCCCCGGCCAGGGCACCGAGGTCTCCACCCCGACGGTGTAGTCGACGCCGGGGACGTCCCAGCCGTACAGCTGCCGGAACTGGTTGTAGAACCAGGCGGCCCCGGCCGGATCGGCGGCCAGCGCGGCCGCCGGGTCGGCCCACAGCTCCCGCACCCGGTCCTGCACGGCGGGGTCGAGCTCCCAGCCGTCCAGGCGGATGCGGCCCCGGTCGTCCAGGGCGGGTTCCTTCGCGCCGGTCAGCTGCTCCCACAGGTCCACGGCCTGGTCGTCGGTCGTGCGCCAGCCGTCCTCGCCGAGGACGTTGCGCAGCAGCGAGGTGTAGAGGGCGATGGAGGGGATGGCGGTGGACGCCTGGGTGACGGCCGCGCCGGCGACGACGGTGAACGCCCGGCCGCGGTCGGCGAGCACCCCGGTCTGCAGCTCCCGGGCGGTGGCCTCCAGGTGCTCCTTGGCGGCGCCGATCGTGCCCTGCCGGTAGACCGGCGCGGTGATCTCGGAGCCGACGTAGGACAGGGCCACGGTGGTGAAGCCGGGGGCGAGCAGGTCCGCCTCGGCCAGCGCCCGCACCCACAGCCCCCAGTCCTCGCCGCCCATCACCTTGACGGTCGCCGCCCGCTCGGCCTCGTCGGCCGGGGCGAGGTCGACGGTGCCGACCTGCGGGGCCCCGTCGTCGAAGAGCAGGGACGGCGAGGTGTACGGGGAACCGACCGGCTTGATCACCGAGTGGTGGACCTCGCCGGTGGCCGGGTCGGTGCGCCGGGGCGAGGCCAGCGAGTAGACGAGGTGGTCGACCGGGCCGTACCGCTCGGCGAGCAGCTTGAGCACCTCGGCGCGGGTGGCGTCGGCGTAGGCGTCGGCGTTGAGGAAGGTGACGTCTCCCCCGCTGCCCTCGGCCAGGGCGGAGGTCGCGGCGGTGCGGTACCAGCCGGCGGTGGCGGTGCGCCGCTCGGTGGCGGCGCCCTCGTAGGCGACGCCGATCCCGCGGACGCCGTGGCGGCGCAGCCCGGCGAGCAGGATCGCCTGGCCGTACCCGGCGCTGGCGCCGAGGACCAGGACGACCGGGGCCCGGCCGGTCGCGGCCGCGGGCTCGATGCGCCGCCACTGGCGGTCGACGGTGGCCTCGCTGCCGGCCGGGTGGGAGTTGACGATCAGGTAGCCCCGCTGCTTGGGGGTGATCTGCTGGATGCTCACGCGGTGGCGCCCTCTCCGATCCGGAGATCGTGATCAAGGTGTCGGTCGTCCGGAGCCTATCCGCGCCGGCGGGCGCCGCCCTTGCCATGCCGTCACGGAAGTTGCGGCCCGCGGTTGTCGGGGGTCGTCATTGCGGCGGGCGTCCGCGTGGGCTATCCCGCTGGGCGGTCCACGAGGTCCCCCGGTCGATCTCCACGAGGTCCCTCCGGTCGGTGACGTTCCCCGGTCGCACCGTGCCGGCCGTGCCGCTGTCCCGGGCGGCTCACCGCAACGGCCGCCCGTTCCGCCGTTGGAGTGCTCTGCCGCCGCCGACCGCGCTCGGCCGCCCCGCGTGCCGTACGGCCCACTAGGTTCCTGCCGTGGACGAAACCAGGGCTTCGAACGGGCACCAGCCGTCCGCCGGCGAGCGCCTCACGGCCCGCCTGGACGGGCGGCTGCCGGTCACGGAGGCGGGCCGGGAGCTGCTGCGCAAGGTCTTCCCGGACCACTGGTCGTTCCTGCTCGGCGAACTCGCGCTGTACAGCTTCGTGGTGCTGCTGCTGACCGGCGTCTACCTGACCTTCTTCTTCCGGCCGAGCATGAACGAGGTCGTCTACCAGGGCGCCTACCTGCCGCTCGACGGCGTCCGGGTGTCCGAGGCGTACGCGTCGACCCTGCGGATCAGCTTCGAGGTGCGGGGCGGACTGCTGATCCGTCAGATCCACCACTGGTCGGCGCTGCTGTTCGCCTCGGCGATCGGCGCGCACCTGCTGCGGGTGTTCTTCACCGGGGCGTTCCGCCGCCCGCGCGAGCTCAACTGGGTGATCGGGGTGACGCTGTTCAACCTCGCGCTGCTGGAGGGGTTCTCCGGCTACTCGCTGCCCGACGACACCCTCTCCGGCACCGGCCTGCGGATCGCCGAGGGCGTGCTGCTCTCGGTGCCGCTGGTCGGCACGTACCTCACCCTGTTCGCCTTCGGCGGCGAGTTCCCCGGGCACGACGTCATCCCCCGGCTGTTCACCGTGCACGTCCTGCTGGTCCCCGGCCTGCTGCTGGCCCTGGTCGGGGCGCACCTGACGCTGGTGGTGGTGCTGAAGCACACCCACTGGGCCGCCCCCGGCCGTACCAACCGCAACGTGGTGGGGATGCCGTTCTTCCCCCAGTTCCTGACCCGCACGACGGGCCTGCTGTTCGCGGTGGGCGGCGTGATGGCGCTCTCGGCGTTCCTCGCCGAGGTCAACCCGGTCTGGCGGTACGGCTCCTACCGCCCCGACGTGGTCGGCACGGGCGCGCAGCCGGACTGGTACATCGGCTTCATCGAGGGGGCGTTGCGGCTGATGCCGGCCGCGGAGACCAGGGTGCTCGGGCACACCCTGTCCTGGAACGTGCTGCTGCCCGCCCTGGTGGTGCCCGGCCTGCTGTTCGCGGCGCTGTACGCCTACCCCTTCGTGGAACGGTGGCTCGACCCCGGCACCGGCGAGCACCACCTGTGCGACCGCCCGCGCAACAGGCCCACCCGCACCGCGCTGGGCACCGCCGGGATCACCGTCTACGCGGTGCTGCTGGTCGCCGGCGGCAACGACGTGATCGCGTACACCTTCGGGCTCGACGTCAACGCGCTCACCGTGGTGCTGCGGACGGCGCTGGTCGTGCTGCCGCCGCTGGTCTTCCTGCTCACCCGGCGCCTCTGCCTGGCCCTCCAGGCCCGGGACCGCGACCGGCTGCTGGACGGCGACGAGACCGGCCGGATCGACCAGGCCCAGGACGGCGGCTTCTCCGGCCACCGCCGCCCGCTGCCCGAGGCCGAGCGGTACGTGCTGCTGGCGCGCGCCGAGGCCAAGCCGGTCACCGCCCCGCAGGGGGCGCCGCGGCACGAGCGGGTGCGCGCCGCCGCGAGCTCCTGGTTCCACCGCGACCGGGTCGAACTGCCCGCCACCGCAGGGGAGTCGGAGCGGATGGCGGCCGTCCTCACCGCCCCGGCGCACCCCGCTCCCCCGGCCGTCCCGGCGCCCGGGGCGGGCCCGGGCGGCCCGCTCCGGCGGCTGCTGCGCCGGCTCAGCCCGCGCCGTGGTCGCGGTACTGGAAGATGAAGCCGGCGACGGCGAGCGCGAGCACCAGGGCGCCGACGACGATCAGCCACCGCGCGAACACCAGCCCCAGGGCGAAGACCGTCACGCCGACCGCCGCGAGGACCGGGTAGCCGCTGCGGGCCGGGAAGAACCCCACCGGCCCGGCGGCCTCCGCGATCTCGGCCTCCTCGCGGTCCTGCGCCCGGCCGCCGCCCGACCGCCGGTACTGGACGAACCAGAACAGCGCGACCAGACCGGACATCAGGAACGCCACCGTCAGGATCGCCTTGCCGGCCGGCTCCCGGGCCCAGAGGCCGTAGACCAGCCCGGTCACCGCGAAGAACGCGGTCATCACCGCGAACAGCCACCCCTCCGCCTTCACCGCCCGCTCCCCCGTCCGCCGGTACGGCCGTACGGCACACCGGAGTCGCCGGTCGGCGACTCCGCCGCGGACACCTCCGGATGGTGCAGGTCGAAGGCCGGCGACTCCGAGCGGATCCGGGGCAGCGCGTGGAAGTTGTGCGGCGGCGGCGGGCTGGAGGTGGCCCACTCCAGCGACCGGCCCCAGCCCCACGGGTCGTCCTCGGCGACCTTCTCGCCGTACCTGGTGGTCCGCCAGACGTTGTAGAAGAACGGCAGGTTGGAGACCCCGAGCAGGAACGAGCCGATCGAGGCGCACACGTTCAGGGCCGTGAAGTCGTCCACCGCCAGGTAGCTCGCGTAGCGGCGCGGCATCCCCTGGGCGCCCAGCCAGTGCATCACCAGGAAGGTGGTCTGGAACCCGGTGAACAGGATCCAGAAGTGCGCCTTCCCCAGCCTCTCGTCGAGCATCTTCCCGGTGAGCTTCGGCCACCAGAAGTAGAAGCCCGCGAAGGTCGCGAAGACGACCGTCCCGAACAGCACGTAGTGCAGGTGGGCCACCACGAAGTAGCTGTCGGTGACGTGGAAGTCGATCGGCGGCGCCGCCAGCAGCACCCCGCTCAGCCCGCCGAACAGGAAGGTCACCAGGAAGCCGACCGACCAGAGCATCGGGGTCTCGAAGGAGAGCGAGCCGTTCCACATCGTCCCGACCCAGTTGAAGAACTTCACCCCGGTGGGCACCGCGATGAGGAAGGACATCATCGCGAAGAAGGGCAGCAGCACCTGGCCGGTGGCGAACATGTGGTGCGCCCACACCGACATGGACAGCGCGGTGATGGCGATGGTCGCGCCGACCATCCCGTGGTAGCCGAACAGCGGTTTGCGGCTGAACACCGGGATGATCTCGCTGATGACGCCGAAGAACGGCAGCGCGACGATGTACACCTCCGGGTGGCCGAAGAACCAGAACAGGTGCTGCCACAGCAGCGCCCCGCCGTTCGCCGCGTCGAAGGCGTGCGCGCCGAACTTGCGGTCCGCCTCCAGGCAGAGCAGCGCGGCGGTCAGCACCGGGAAGGCCAGCAGCACCATGACCGAGGTGAACAGCACGTTCCAGGTGAAGACCGGCATCCGGAACAGCGTCATGCCCGGCGCCCGCAGGCAGGTGATGGTGGTGATGAAGTTGACCGCGCCCAGGATGGTGCCGAGGCCGGCCACCACCAGGCCGAACGCCCACAGGTCCCCGCCCGCCCCCGGCGAGAACAGCGGGCCGTTCAGCGGCGCGTAGGCGAACCAGCCGAAGGAGGGCGCGCCCCCGGTGGTGAGGAAGCCGCTCAGCACCGTCAGCCCGCCCAGCAGGAACGCCCAGTAGGTGAAGGCGTTCAGCCGGGGGAAGGCGACGTCCGGCGAGCCGATCTGCAGGGGCATGATCGCGTTGGCGAACCCGGCGAAGGTCGGGGTGGCGAACAGCAGCAGCATGATCGTGCCGTGCATGGTGAACAGCTGGTTGTACCGCTCGTTCGACAGCAGCCCGGTGTCCGGCCCCAGCAGCTGGGCCCGCATCAGCAGCGCGAGCACGCCCCCGACCAGGAAGAAGCCGAAGGCCGTCGCCAGGTAGAGGTTCCCGATGACCTTGTGGTCCGTGGTGAACAGCCAGCGCAGCAGCGTGCTGCCCTGCCGGACCCTCACCCGGGTGCGGTCCCGCGCAGGGGGCGGCGCGGTGGACGAAGCGTTCATGGAACCTCCGCAGCGGAGCCGGTGACGCCCCCGGTCGCGGCGCCGACCCCCTCCCCGGCCCGGCGGAGGGCCCGCCCTCGCACGCCATCGCCGACCCTAGCGGCGGCGGCCCGGGCCGCCGGGGCGCCACGCGGTACGGCCCGTCGACCGGGCGCGGCGCTCCCGCGGACCGGGGCTTCGCTTACGCGGGCCGGGGCTCCGGGGTGTCCGGGCTCAGCGCTCCCGCAGGTCGGGGACCACCTCGCGCAGGCGCTCGGCGCTGATCGCGCCCGCCCGCAGCAGGACCGGCACCTCGCCGGTGATGTCCACGATCGAGGAGGGCACGGCGGCCGCGGTCGGGCCCCCGTCGAGGTAGACGGCCACCGAGTCGCCGAGCATGCCCTGGGCGGCGTCGCAGTCCTGCGGCGAGTCGTGCCCGGTCAGGTTCGCGCTGGAGACGGCCAACGGCCCGGTGGCGTTGAGCAGTTCGATGGCGACCGGGTGCGCGGGCATCCGCACCGCGACCGTCCCGTTGGTCTCGCCGAGGTCCAGCTCGACCGAATCCAGGTGGCGGGCGACCACGGTCAGCCCGCCCGGCCAGAACTCCTTGACCAGGTCCCGCGCGCGCTCCGTCACCTCGACCAGCCCGTCCAGCGCCTCCGGGGAGCCGACCAGCACCGGCGAGGGCATGTTCCGTCCCCGGCCCTTGGCGCGCAGCAGGCGGTCGACGGCCTGCGGTGCGAAGGCGTCCGCGCCCACGCCGTACACGGTGTCCGTGGGCAGGACGACGAGTTCACCGCGGCGCACCGCGGCCACGGCCTCGCGCAGCCCGGCCGCGCGCTCCGACGGGTCCGAGCAGTCAAAACGACGAGTCATCAGGGGTCTCCACCGGCGGGCCGCCGGCCCGCCCCGTTCCTCCGGCCCGGCCACCTCTCCGGCCGGACACGACCTGGTCAGCCTACCCGTCCCGCTCCCGCCGCCCGGCCACGCCCCGGGGTCGCGGTGTGCGGGGCTCCTCGGCCGCCCGGGTGGCTCGGGACAGTGCCGCCGTACCGGGCCGCCTTCCCCGGGGGCGGCCGGTGGCGGGCGGACGTAGGTTGCGCACATGACCAGTGACGAGACGGTCCCGGCCGTGGGAGTGCGTCCGCTGGACGAGGTGTTCGCCGCGATCGACAAGGTCAACCGGCGGCCCCGGCCCTGGACCGGCTTCGAGCACGGCGTGCTCGGCGCCTACCGGTGGGCCGCCGGCGCCCAGGTCGCGGCCCCGGTCACCGCCGCCGCCACGGCCGGCTCCATCGGCCCGTGCCTCGCCCAGCTGCTGGCCGAGTGCCAGGCCGCCGCCGTCCGCCTCCACCTCGTCCGCACCCAGGGGGCGGACCACACCTACGTCCTCGGCGTCCACCGGGCACTGGCCTGGCTCTGCGGGCTGCACGAGGACCGTCCCTGAACGACCGTCCCCGAGCCCGCCGGGCCCGGGGCGTCGAACGGGTGGCGCACGGCGGTGAACAGGGCGCAGTCCCGGTCAGTAGTAGTGGCGGCGGCCGCCGACGGCGTGCCCGAGCGTTCCGGCGAGCCACAGGACCAGACCGACGACGGCCAGCACGATGCCGATGGTCCACAGGATCGAGATTCCGGTGACGAAGCCGATGATGAGCAGGATGACGCCGAGGAGTATCACGAGGGTCTCCCGGGTTGGTGGGTGGCTGTCGGCGGGGGCGGCCCGGTCGGCCCGAACCGGCCGCAGCGGTCGTCCCCGGGGATCGGGGCCCGTCCTGCCCGGCCCGTCTCCACACCCCCCGCGTCTACCGCGCCTCGGCCCGGGCAAACCGCCCCGCCGCTCCCCCGTCAGCGCCGGTGGCGGCCGCCCTGCCGGCGGGGCGGGGCAGCCACCCGGGGCGCGGGCAGGAAGAGCCGGGCCAGCTCGCGGCCCAGGTTGACGCCGATGGCGAGGGCCATCGCCATCGCGGCGGCCCGCCCGATGCCGCTCAGCCCGATCTCGGGCTCGCCCCGGACGAAGGCCAGCATCCCGAAGTACAGCACCGAGCCGGGCAGCAGCGGCCCCAGGGCGGCGGTGATGTGCGGCAGCGCCGAGCTGCCCCGGCAGCGCGCCATGAGCTGGCCGGACAGGCCCACCAGCCCGGCGGCGAGACCGGTGGCCAGGATCGGCTCGCCGCCCGCGTTCACCAGCACCCCGTACGTGGTCCAGCCGGCCGCGCTGTTCAGCAGGACCGCCGGCAGCGTGGCCGGCTCGGTGTTCAGCAGCACCGCGAACGCCAGGGTGAGCAGCACCGCGGCGGCGAGCTGCAGCGGGGGGTTGACCGCCCCGGGCGGGACGTCCTGGGCGGCGAGGTCGGCGCCGTTGTTGACGCCGACGTAGAGCACCGTCATCACCCCGACCACCACGCCGGTCATCAGGTAGACCGCTTCGAGCAGCCGGGCGGCGGCGGTGAGGTAGAAGCCCGCCAGACCGTCCTGGGCCGCCGCCACCATGGGCCACCCCGGCAGCACCGCGAACAGCCCGCCGGTGATCACCACCGATCCGCGCAGGTGCAAACCGTTGAACGAGAGCAGGATGCCGATCACGGCGGCGGGCACCGCCGCCACCACGAACTGGTAGAACGCCGGGAGGTCGTGGCGCGCCACCAGGGCCGAGAAGCGCTCGCCCACCAGCGCGGCGACGACGGCGCTGGCGAACACCAGCCAGGCCCGGGCGTCGGCCCGGCCGCCGATCAGCAGTGTGGCGGCCCCGGCCATCCCGCCGCAGGAGAGCACGAACAGCCGGCCGGAGTACCGGCGGCGGCGACGGCGGGCCGCCACCAGGCGGCCGTGCGCCTCGGGGACGGCCATCCCGCCCACGGCGATCTCGGTGACCAGCCGGAACACCAGGGCCAGCCGCGCGTAGTCGACGGCCGGGCGGCGCACCCAGCACTCGGCGGTCAGCGAGGGCTCCGACGGGCCGGGCTGGTAGGAGATCGCCACCCGGGTGAAGGTCACCTGCGGGTCGCAGGGCTGGACCCGGTAGGCGTGGGCGACGGCGAGCATCGCGGCCTCGACGTCCTCCGCCGCCTCGCCGCTGGCCAGCAGCAGCTCGCCGACCAGCAGCGCGAGGTCCAGCACCCGGGCCGGCTCGACGCCCGTCGGCGGGTCCGCGCCGGCCCCCTCCGGCGCGGGCCGGCGGTCGGCCGTGGGGGTGCGCAGCAGCGGCAGCATCAGGTCGGGCCAGGGAACCGCGGTGCCGTCACCGTCCGGCCCGGGCCGGGCGCCCGCCCCGCGCTTCCCGGACGCGGAGGCCTGGGGCGGCACCCGTTCGGGCCGGGTGGGGTGTCCTTCCGGGCCGGCGGGCGCACCGAGCTGCTCGTGTTCCGTCATCGCGACTCCCTGACCCCACCCCCTCCGCCAACACCGTGCAGCCCTTCAACTACCCGGAGTGACGCTGCGGCGAACGCGCCACACCCGGCACACCCGTACGAACCGGAGCACGACCGGCCGTACACGCCCCAGCGCCCCGCGCGTGCCGACCTCGGGGCGGGGGCCGGCCGGGCCCCGGGGCCCGGTGGCACCGACGGGGCGTGGCCGCGCGACGACGGCGGACAGGCGGCGACCGGGAGGCGGCCGGGTCAGAACCGCGGCGTCAGCAGGCTCGCCAGCTCGGCCTCGAAGAGCAGCCCGGGACGGAAGCCCATGCCGGTGAAGTGTCCGGCGAGCTCCAGGGACAGCACGCCATGCAGACGGGTCCAGAAGGCCAGGAAGCGGTGGAGCACCTCGGGCGGGGCCGGCTGCTCGCCCGCCCAGTCCCGGTGGCCCAGCAGGTGGGTGGTGAACGGCGCCTCCGGGGTGTCCGCTCCGGCCGGGGCGAGCGCCGCGCAGGCGTCGACCAGGGTCCGCATGACCTCGTCGGCGATGGCGGTGGTGTCCTCGGGCGCGCGGTAGCCGGGCACGGGGGTGCCGTAGATCAGGAAGTACCGCTGGGGGTCGGCCAGCGCCCAGTCGCGCAGGGCGTGGGCGAGCCCGGCCAGGTCGGCGCCCTCGGCGGCGGCCGCGCCGAGGGTGTCGGCGAGGCTGCGGTACGCGTCCCGGACGAGCTCGGTGATCAGCTCGTCGCGGCCGGCGAAGTAGCGGTAGAGCGCGGGGCCGCTCATGCCCATCCGCTTGGCGATCGCGTTGACGGAGAGCGCCGAGGCACCGGCCGTGGCGATCTGCTCCCAGGCGTGCGCCTTGACCTCTTCGCGCACCTGGGCCCGGTAGCGCTCGCGCGGAGTGTCCGCGCCCGTCCTCGCCATGGCTCTCGCCCGCTCCCCGCGTCGCCCGACTACATGTTCACGCTTCCGTTAGAAGGTATCACGGGACCTGTTGACGCCCCGGCCCTCGCGGAGTTACAACTTCTAACGAAGGCGTGAGCATCTAGCTCGCAAGGCGTCCGAGCCGTCCCGACGGCCGACCAGTGAATGGGGAGTTCCATGTCCGCCACGCGCAGCTCCACCCGCGGCACCGGCATCCGCACCGCCCTGCTGACCCTCCCGCTCGCCCTCGGGCTGCTCGGCGCCGCCGCCGCGCCGGCCGGGGCCGCCACCGCCCACCGCCCCGGCTCCTCGCTCACCTGCGGCGGGGCGGGCGTCGACCCCGACGCCCGCGTCCGCTACCGGACGGAGGCGGTGATCCACGCACCGCTGCGGACGGTCTGGCGGCTCCAGACCGACGTGGCGCGCTGGCCCGACTGGCAGGCGCCGGTGCGGAGCGCCGAGCGCCTCGACGGCGGCCCACTGCGGCCGGGGTCGGCGTTCCACTGGACCACCCCGCTGCCCCCGAACCCCGCCTCGGCCGACCCCGTCCTGGAGATCACCTCCACCGTCCGGCAGCTGCGGCCCGGCGCCTGCATCCGCTGGACCGGCCCGGCGGTCGCGACCGGGCTGCGGATCGACGGCGTCCACGTGTGGAACTTCACCGAGGTCCCCGGCGGCGTCCTGGTGCGCACCGAGGAGACCCACACCGGCCCCCAGGTCGACGCGAACGTCCCCGCCGCCACCGACATCCTCCGCCAGGGCCTCGAAGGCTGGCTGCACGACCTGAAGACCGCCGCCGAGGCCCGCACCCGGTAGGACCGGCCGGACCGACTCGCCGGACCTGTCCCGACGGACCGACTCGCGGGCCTTGCGCATGGAAGCCCGCGCCCCGGGCAGACGCCGCCCGGGGCGGACCTTCGCCCCGTCGACGAGAGGAGGCACCCGCCATGGGTACCGAGGACAAGCTGCGCAACATGGCGGAGAAGGCCGGCGGCAAGGCCAAGGAAGCGGCCGGGAAGGCCACCGGCGACCGTTCGACCGAGCTCAAGGGCAAGGCCGAGCAGGCGAAGAGCGACCTGAAACAGGCCGTGGAGAAGGTCAAGGACGCGGGCAAGCACTGATCCGGCACCCGGCCGGTCGTCCCCGGACGGCCGCCGGGTGTCCGCGCTTCCACCGCGCCCGGCGAACCGGCGTCGCCGGCCGGCCCGGGCACGGACCCCCGGAGCCCCTCAGGGGGCGAGCAGCCCCTGCCGCCCCGCGTAGGCCGCGAGGCCGTCGGCGGTAGCGCCGGCCCACCCGAGGTAGCCGTCCGGCCGCACCAGGAACACCCCGGTGCCGTACGCCTCGTAGGCCGGGATGCGGACCACCGGGGCGGTGACGGCGGGCAGCGGGGTGTCCGTGCCGACGGTGAGCAGCGTCCAGTGCGGGCCGCGGAAGGCGTCGAACAGCCGGGTGCCGCCCCGGCGGCCGTCGGGGGCGCGGTCGCCGGCCCGCAGCGCGTCCGCCGGGAGGTCCTGGCGGGTCTCCACCGAGAGCGCGGACTCCCGGTAGCCGAGGTCGAGTTGCTGGGTCGCCCGGCCGCGGCGCTGCTCGCCGCGGTGGACCCTGGTGGACAGTTCCAGCATCGCGGCCGCGTTGCCGCGGCGCTCCTCCTGGTAGCTGTCGAGCAGCCCCTCCCCCGCTCGCCCGGTCAGCACCGCGGCCAGCTTCCAGCCCAGGTTGTAGGCGTCCTGGACGCTGGTGTTCAGGCCCTGCCCGCCGGCCGGCGAGTGGACGTGCGCGGCGTCGCCCGCCAGGAAGACCCGGCCCGCGCGGAAGCGGTCGGCGAGCGCGGCACGAGGGCGGAACTCGGAGATCCAGCGCAGTTCGGTGACCTGCTCGGCGGCCAGGTGGGAGCGGGCCGCGACCACCGTGCGCAGCCCGTCGAGGGTGAGGTCGACGGCCGTCCCCTCCGGGAACTGGGCGACCAGCTGGAAGTCCTCGGTGCCGCCGAGCGGGCAGATCGCCAGCATCCCCTCCTCGGAGCCGAACACGTGCCAGTGCTCGCGGTCCAGCCCGTCGATCCGGACGTCCGCGACCAGCATCGGGTCCGGGTCGACGGTCTCGCCGGTCATCCCGATGCCGAGCAGTCGCCGCACCGTCGAGCGGCCGCCGTCCGCCGCGACGACGTACCGCGCCCGGACCGGGCCGCCGGCAACGAACTCGGCGGTCACGCCCTCCTGGTCCTGCGCCAGGCCGACCAGCTCCCGGCCGAACGCGACCTCGCCGCCCAGCTCGCGCAGCCGCCCGTACAGCACCTGCTGGGTGCGCCACTGGGGCAGCATCAGCGCCTCGGTGTACGGCTCGGCCTCGGAGGGCTCGGTCGGGTCGAACATCCGGCGCTCGCCCTGCGGTTCGCCGTCCCGCCAGAACAGGTTGGGCGGGTAGTGCCCGGCGACCGCGCGGACCCGGTCGAGCACGCCGAAGTCGTCGAGCACCTCCAGCGTGCGCGGCTGGAGGCCCTTGCCGCGCGAGCCGGGGAAGAGTTCGGCGCCGCGCTCGACCACCAGCGCGGCGACGCCGTGCCGGGCGAGGTCGAGCGCCAGGGCCAGTCCGGTGGGCCCGGCGCCGATGACCAGGACGTCCGTGTGCATGCCGTGAGAAGCCACGACAACCTCCTTAACGTTGTTAAGTAGCCGTTGCCGACAGCGTGCACTTAACGGCGTTAAACTGTCAACCGTGACCCCCCAGAGAACCCCCAAGCTCGACCGCGGCCAGGTCGTCGACACCGCGCTGGACCTGCTGAACGAGGCCGGCCTGGACGGCCTGACGCTGCGCGCCATCGCCGCCCGGCTCGACGTCAAGGCGCCCGCGCTGTACTGGCACTTCAAGGACAAGCAGGCGCTGCTGGACGAGATGGCGACCGAGATGATGCGCCGCATGACGGCCCGGGCGGCGGCGGACGCGGGCGCCGGGGCGGACGGGGCCGACGCGGCCAGCGGGGCCGACGGGGCCGACGCGGCCGGTCGCGCCCCGGCCCCGGGCGACTGGCGGGAGACCTACCTGCGGACCATGCGCACCCTGCGCGCCGAGCTGCTGCGCTACCGCGACGGCGCGAAGGTCTACAGCGGCTCCCGGTTCACCGACACCGGCTACGCGGCCGAACTGGACACCTGGCTGCGCCTGCTGGTCGAGTCCGGGTTCACCCCGGTGGCCGCCGCCCGGGCCTGGCAGACCGCCTACAGCTACACCATCGGCTACGTCATCGAGGAGCAGGCGATGGGCCCCAACCCCTTCGACGGCGAGGAGGGCTACGACCTGGACGCCCGCGCCGAGCGCCTGGCCGCCCACCCGCTGGCCGCCGAATCGGGCCGGGTGATGTTCCAGGACTTCGACGAGGGCTTCGAGCAGGGCCTGGCGGCGGTGCTCGCCGGGGTCGAGGCCACCCTGCTCGGCTGACGGCTCCGGCGCGGTCGTCCGCCGTCGGCCGTTCGCCGTTTCACCGGTTCGCCGTTTCACCGGTTCACCGCTCGCCGTCCCGGAAACGACCGCACCGCCGGGCCCGTACCAGGGCCCGGCGGTGTCCGTGCCGCGCGGGAGCTCGGGTCAGGCGGTCATGAACTCGCCCACCCGCAGCGCCCGCTTCACGATCCGGACGTCCCCGATGTACCCGTGGAAGACCTTGTCCAGCACCCCCGCGTACGCGTAGCCGCCCAGCATCCACGGCCGTCCCAGCGTGGTCAGCCCGACCGCGGGCGTCGACGGGTTGCGCGCCACCTCGCAGCCGTCGACGTACATCCGGCTGAGCTTCCCGTCGTTGACCACCGCGACGTGCCACCAGTGGTCCAGCGGCAGCTGGTGGCCCCAACAGGTGGACGCCCCGGTCTGGTTGAGCGGGTAGACGCACCACTGGAGGGCCGGCGCCTCGGAGACGCTGAGCGTCGCGACCGGCTCGTCGGCGTCCGTCCCGGGCCCGCTCCTGCCCGCCTCGGCGCTCGTCCCCCAGCGGCTGAGCAGGGCGGACCAGCGGCTCTGCGCGGAGTCCCAGTCGGCGGGCAGCTTGAAGAAGGCCTCGACGGTGAACCCGCGCTCGAAGGTCTCCCGGTTCACCGGCGCGGTGGGCACCGTCTGCAGGTAGCCGCCGCGGACCGGCGAGCGGGTGCCCCTGAACAGCAGGCTGCCGTGGCCCGGCTGGTCCGGGTGGTGCTCGGCGGACCAGCTGAGCGCGCCGTCGGGCGTGCCGGGGGCGCTCTGCCAGAGCAGGTCGTTGCCCTGCCCGCTCAGGTCCTTGACGACCTGCTGCGGGGTGACGGCCGCACCGTCCGCGCCGCCGTTGTCGAACCGCCAGTAGGCCACCGTGTCGCGGACCAGCAGCTCCCCCGCCCGGCGCGCCGGGCGCTGCGGGACGGGTGCGAAGCCGGCGAAGCGGCGCTCGAAGTCGATCGCGAGCGAGAAGCGGTCCACGTCCGAGGTCAGCTCGACGTGCTGGGCCGCCAGCGCGTTGCGCTCCTCGGCCGCGATCTGCTGGATCCACGGCGAGAAGGTCGACACGTCGACGGTGCCGCGGTCGAGGTCGAAGCGGTACGCCCGGATCATCGCCGCACCGCCGTAGTAGCGGTCCTGGTAGTTGGTGATGTGGACGTGCACGTCGTGGCCGGCCCTGTTCCGCAGCACGGTGCGCCCGGGCGGCCAGTAGTGCCCGTTGACGGTCAGGAAGATCTGGTCGTTGCCGTCGATCAGCCGCTCCCAGAGCCGCTTCCCGTTGTCGGACAGCTCGGCGCGGCCGCCGTCGTCGGCGTGCGCCAGGTCGTGGGTGGTCAGGATCACCGGAAGCTTGGGGTTCGCCGCGATCACCCCGTTCGCCCAGGCGAAGCCCGCGTCGGAGAGCCGCCAGTCCAGCGAGAGCACCATCCAGTCGCGGCCCGCCGCCCGGAACACGTGGCAGGTGTTGTAGCCGTCCGGGCTGGAGCCGCGGTAGCCGGAGGTGCGGGCGGCCCTGGCCTTGCTGAAGGTCTCCAGGTACGGGGTGGTGCCGCGCTGGTCGTCGGTCGAGGAGCGGACGTCGTGGTTGCCGGCGAGCACGCCGTAGGCCGCGCCCGCGTCGTCCAGCAGGCCGAACACCTTGGTGACGGCGGCGTACTCGACGGCCAGGCCGTTCTCGGTGACGTCGCCGAGGTGGGCCAGGAAGACGATGTTGTCGTCCGTCCCGTCCTCCCGGTTGACCCCGCCGTCCAGCACGTAGCGGACCGAGGCCTCCAGCGGCGCCGGGTGGATCCGGTCCTGGTCGAACAGGTACTGGGTGTCCGGCATGACCACGACGGTGAACTGCCGGGCGTCCGGGTCGGGCTGCCACCGCCCCTTCCCCTTGCCCTTCTTGGGCGCCTTCACGGCCGCACCCGCAGCGCCCGCCGCCTCGGGTGCGGCCGCCTGCGCCGGCACCGCGCCGAGCAGACCGAGCCCGGCGGTGCCGACCCCCGCGCCCAGCAGACCGGCCCCGCGCAGGAACCGGCGCCGACTGTCCGCGGCCGGCCCCTCGCCGTCGAGGTCGGCCGTCCGCGGGCAGCCGCACTCGTGCTCGGTCGCCTGGTTGTCGTGCATGTTCGCTCCCGGAAGTGGTGTGGGCCCTGACGGTAGGGACCGGGACTGGTCGGAGATCATCGGGCGGGCCATGCCCCGGTGAACAGCGGCCGAATCCGCCGGGCTTCGGGGCCCGGGCGGCGGTGGGCGACGGTGGGCATCGGCGGGCCGGTGCGGGCGGGTGCCCCGCGGGCGTGTGCCGGCGCCGGAACCGGGTAGGCGCGCCGGCGGAACACAACCGGCCGAATCCGTTCGGGGGCCGTCATGGCCGTACGACCCAGCCCAGACCTGCCGCACGCGGGCGGGGCCCGCCGCCGGAGCGGCGAGCGCCACGACTTCCCGCACACCCCGCAGGGCCCCGGCCGGACGATGCCCCAGCTCCGGCCGCAGGAGACGGTGCGCCGGGGCACCGAGCCGGTGACCGCCCGATCGGACCTGGAGCTGCGGCGGGTGCTCTCCCGGGTCTTCCTCCTCCTGTTCCTCGGCGGGGCGGTGGCGTTCGCCGTACTGGCCGCGCTGGCCGGCCCGGGCCCCGCACCCAACCAGGGGACCTACGCCTTCTTCGCCGCCCTGTGCGCCGGGTTCGCCGGCATCACCGCGCTCGACCTGCTGGTGATCCGGCGCCGCCTGGCCGCCGGCCAGGGCCGCGACCGGGCGGGCGGCCCGGGGAGCACAGACTCGGGGACCACGGCCTCGGGAATCAGGCCTCCGGGGCCTCCAGGACACCCGGGCCCCGACCGGCGGGACTGAGCGTGCGGCCCCCGACCGTCGCCCGCCCAACCGTCACCGGCGCCTCAACCATCCCACCGGGTCTGGCCCGGTGGCCGTTCGGCAGACCGCGGGTTTGCATGGAGTCACCGAGCCCCCAGCGATCCGGAGGTAGCGCCGTGTACGAGATGTGGGCCGAGCACGACCCGGCGGTCTCCCCACCCGCCGTGGTGTGGCACGTGGTGGCCAAGGACGACGCGAGTTCCTCGCTGTGCGGGCGGTTCCTGGAGCCCTCCCAGCGCGTCGTCCCGGTGGGCGACGGCGCCGGTGCGGCCGGGCCGGACCGGTACTGCGACCCCTGCCTGGTCACCGTGCGCGAGGCCTTGGCCGCCAGCGCTCGGTGACCTTGTCGTTGCGACCTCCGCCCTCCGTCGCCTTCCTCTTCCTCTCGACACGCGTCGTGGCCGTGTGCGCACGGCCGCCTGCCCACGACCACGCGCTCACGGCCCACGTGCTCACGACGACGCGCTCTCGGTTCACGACGAGGTGCTCACGGCAGCGGCACCGCCATCAGGCAGGGGTGCCGACTGCCCGTTGTGGGAGCCGCCAGGACGGTGGCCACCCCGCCGGTGATCTCCACCCGAAGGTCGCCGTCCGAGCTCTCCCAGACCAGGCCCCCGCCGGGACCGACGGCCTGCGTCTCGTACACGACGACGACGGACGGTGGAGCGTGCCCGCCGATCGGGCCGGGGAGCGTCACCGCGTAGCGGCGCGTGAGGCTTTTCATCTCGGCCTCCTTCTCCCCCCTCCCTGCGCCATGGATTCTCCCCTCATCCGGCCGCTTGTACACGGAGGACCATTGCCCTTCCCGGGGCGACCGGCGCCGTTCCCGTGTCTGCCCGGGCCCGGTGCGCCCGCACAGCGACGCGGCCGACATGCCGCTGTCCGGGTGACGGGACCCGGCGGCGCCGCAGGGCGAACCGTCGCGGTATGGGTCATCGTGACGTGAGAGGACGACACCCGGCCGAGCCCGAGGAGACCGCCCGTGGGAGTGAACGGCGCCGGACCGGACCGGCGGCCCGTGCCGCTGGGCAGCCGCCGCCCCCGGGTGTCGGCGCGCCGGACCCGGGCGGGGGCTCAGGGCCCGGGCCCCGACCCGTATCCGCCCGGGGAGCACGTCCCCTCCGGACTGCGGACGACGGCCGGGTACACCTGGCGGCTGGTGCTGCTCGGGCTCGCCGCCTACCTGGTTGTCGGCGTCCTCGCCCGGCTCGAACTGCCGGTCGTCGCACTGTTCGTGGCGCTGGTGATCACCTCCGTGCTGCGCCCGCCGGTCGACCTGCTGGCCCGCGGCATGCCGCGCTCGCTCGCCGTCCTGGTCGTCCTCCTCTGCGCCCTCGCGGTCGTCGGCGGGGTGCTGGCGCTGGTCGGCACCACCGTCGCCGACGAGTGGGGCCGGCTGGGCAACGAACTGCGCGGCGGCCTCTCCCGGATCGACCACTGGCTCACCGGCGCCCCCTTCCACCTGCGGCCCGGCACCGTCACCGACCTGCGGGCCAAGATCGGCGCGTTCGTCTCGGCCCACCGCTCCACCCTGCTCAGCACCGCGCTGAGCGGCGCCGGCCGGATCGTCGAGCTGGTCACCGGGCTGGCCCTCGCGGTGTTCTGCTCGGTGTTCTTCCTCCACTCCGGCGACCGGATGTGGACCTGGGCGCAGCGGCAGCTGCCGGTCCGGAGCCGTTCGGCCTGGGACCGCGCCGGCCGCGCCGCCTGGCTCACCTTCGCGGGCTACACCCGGGGTGTGCTGATCGTGGCGGCCTCCAACGCGGTGCTGGTGGGCATCGCGCTGGCGATCCTGCGGGTGCCGCTGGTCCTGCCGCTGATGGTGCTGGAGTTCGCGGCGACCCTCATCCCGCTGATCGGTTCCCCGATCGCCCTGGCGGTCGCCGCCGTGGTCGCGCTCGCCGCCCGGGGGCCGGTGATCGCGCTGCTGGTGCTCGCGCTGATCGTGGTCATCGGCCAGATCGAGGGGCATCTGCTGCATCCGCTGGTGCTCAGCTGGTCCGTCCGCATCCACCCGGTGGTGATCGCGGTGTCGGTGGCCGGCGGCGCGGTGCTGGCGGGGGTCCTGGGCGCGGTGGTGGCGGTGCCGGTGGTGTCGGTCGGCTGGGCGGTGCTCGGCGAGCTGCGCACCCGCGGCACGCCCGGCCTCCCGGGGGCGCGGGCCGCTGCGGCGAGCGACCAGCCCGGCCGCGGAGCGGACCGGGGTCGGCGCCCGGAACCGGGTGGGGGCGGCCGGCCCGGCGAGTGAGGGCGCCGCGCCTGTTCGTCACAGGCCCGGCTCGTCGTCGGGCTCCCGGTCCGCTGTCAGCAGCCGCCACCGCAACACGCCGCGCTCCCCCGTAGCGGCGCCCACCGGCCGAGGCTCGGTGCCTCTCCCGTCCCGTTCACCGGCGCGTACTCCGGCGGCACGGGTCGCCCTCCCCACCGCCCGGCTGGTCCGCCCGGCCCCCCGCAGTGGGGCCGTTGGGCCCTGGCCGCGCGGCCGGGGGCCCGGGATCCTGGTCGCCGGTATGCGCCGGCTGGGAGTGGAAGGGCCTGGGGATGGGCGAGTTGGTCACGGTGAGGGCGTTCGAGGGGCTGACCGGCGAGGTCCTGGCCGAGACGCGGGCCCGGGTGGCCGCCGCGGCGGCGGCTCCGGGGGTGGGGACGCTGGTGGAGGCCCTGCGGGTCCGGCTCGCGGCCGTCGCCGGGGGCGTGCTGGCGCAGGTGAACGCCGAGGTGGACGGTCGGCGGATCCGCGTCCAGGAGGCCGCGGCCGGGCTGGGCGACTCCATCGACCAGGTGAGCGACGCGCTGCGCGGCAGGATCAGGGCCGTCACCGGGGCCTGGGCGCCGCGCCCCTGGCCGGGCCACCGTGCGCCGGACTCCGGTGGGCCGGCCTCCGACGGGCCGGGCGGCGGGGCCGTCCGCGAGCTCCGGGTGGTCCGGCGCAAGGAGCCCTCGCTGGTGTGGTGCTCGCCGGCGGCCGCCGCCCGGACCATGGACGCGATGGACTACGACATCCACCTGTTCACCGATCCGGCGACCGAGACCGACGCCGTGGTCTACCGGGTCGGGCCGACCGGCTACCGCCTCGCCCGTACCGTCCCCGCCGGACCGGCCGGCCGCCGGACCTCGCCGATCACCCTCAGCCCGTACGGCGCGCCCCGGCTGACGGAGGCGCAGGCCGTCGACCGGCTGGCGGGCGCGGAGCTGCCGTTCCTGTTCTTCGCCCACCCGGTCAGCGGCCGGGGCCGGGTGCTCTACCGCCGCTTCGACGGCCGGCTCGGCCTGATCGCCGGGCACGCCTGACGGCCACGGGGCCCTTTCCAGCACCCCTGGCCCTTGGGCGGAACCGCGCCGCGCCCCCGCCGAGCGGTCGCTCGACGGGGGCGCGGCGTGCGCTCGGGGAGGGCGCGTCACATGTTGATCATGTGACCGGCGAGGCCGTGGATGGCCTCCTTGACCGCCTCGCCCAGGGTCGGGTGGGCGTGCACGTTGCGGGCGACCTCGTGGACGGTCAGGTCCCACTGCTGGGCCAGCGTCAGCTCCGGCAGCAGCTCCGTGACCTCGGGGCCGATCAGGTGGGCGCCGAGCAGCTCGCCGTGGGTGCTGTCGCTGATGACCTTGACGAAGCCGATCGGGTGGCCGAGCCCGTGCGCCTTGCCGTTGGCGGTGAACGGGAACTTGGCGACCTTGACGTCGTAGCCCAGGTCGCGGGCCTGCGCCTCGGTGTAGCCGAAGGAGGCGATCTGCGGCTGGCAGTAGGTGGCGCGCGGGATCATGGCGAAGTCGACCTCCATGGTCTCCGCCCCGCCGATGGTCTCGGCGGCGATCACGGCCATCGTCTCGGCGGCGTGCGCGAGCATCAGCTTGGCGGTCACGTCGCCGATCGCGAAGATGTGCTCGACGCTGGTGCGGCCGCGGCCGTCCACCGCGATGGCGTTGCGGTCGGTGAGCTTGACCCCGGTGTTCTCCAGGCCGTAGCCGTTGACCCGCGGCGCGAAGCCGATCGCCTGGAGCACCTTGTCGGCCTCCAGCACCTGCTGCTGGCCGTCCTTGGTGACGGTGACCCGGACCTTGGCGTTCGGGTCGCTGTCGTCGATCGACTCGACCCGGGTGGAGGTCAGCACCTCGATGCCCAGCTTTCGGTACTGCTTGGCGAGTTCGGTGGAGACCTCGACGTCCTCCAGCGGCACCACGCGGTCCAGGAACTCGACGATGGTGACCTTCACGCCGTAGTTGTGCAGCACGTAGGCGAACTCGACGCCGATCGCGCCGGCGCCCGCGATGATGATGCTCTCCGGCAGCTGCTCGGTGAGGATCTGCTCCTCGTAGGTGACCACGCGGTCGCTCAGGCTGGTGCCGGGCAGCAGGCGGGTGGTGGCACCGGCGGCGATGACGCAGTGGTCGAAGGTGACGACGTCGAAGCCGCCGCCGCTGAGCGCCACCTGGAGGGTGTGGTCGTCGACGAAGGTGCCCCAGCCGTCGTACTCGGTGATGCCGTTCTTCTTCATCAGGTAGTGGACGCCCTTGACCCGGCCGTCGGCCACCGACCGGCTGCGCCGGAAGGCCTCGCCGAAGTCGAAGGTCACCTGGCCCTCGACCTTGATGCCGAAGGTCTTGGCCTCCTTGGTGAAGATGTGGGCGAGCTCGGCGTTGCGCAGCAGGGCCTTGGAGGGGATGCAGCCGACGTTGAGGCAGACGCCGCCCCAGTACTTGGCCTCGATGACCGCGACCTTCAGCCCCAGCTGGGCCGAACGGACGGCGGCGGTGTAGCCGCCCGGGCCCGCGCCGAGGACGACGACGTCGTAGTGCGTGCTCATGTTGCTGACTCCTCCGAGGGTGTCACGGTGTCGTGATCTCGGTCCCATGGTGTCAGGACCGTGCTCGGCGCACCCACCGGGTCTCGGCGGATGCGCCCCGCGCGGCACCGTACCGGCCCGCGGCCGGATTTGTCAGCGGTCTCCGCTACGGTGACGGCACCCGTGGCCACCAGGGGCGATGACGGAGGGAGGTCCCGGATGGAGCAGTCGCGTACGGCGGTCGGGTGGGCCCGCCGGCCAGGGGTGGCGGTGGGCCCACCCGGGCGTCAGGCCGCCACGCCGTGGGAGCGGTCGCCGTTGGTGCCGCCGATACCCGTCGCGCCGGCGCCGGGCGCCGCCTTCGCGGCCGGGCGCTGGGCCGGGACGGGCCGGTGCAGCGAGGAGAGGTCCCAGGCGTAGGTGCCGACGGCGTTCGCGATCACGTCGATGTTGACGTCGAAGGCACCCATGTCGATGTTGCCCAGGTTGTCGCAGGCCTTGTGGTAGCACGGGTCGTACGCGACGCCGGCCGTACCGCCGTAACGGGCCGCCTGCTCAGGGGACTTGACCTTCTCGGCACCGGTGTCGGTACCACCGGCCGGGATGCCCGCGTCGATGAACGGACCGTAGTCGGAGCGGCCGTCGAAGGCGGTCGGGTCGTGCGGCAGGCCCCGGCCCTCCAGGTAGCCGTTGATGTCCCGCTCCAGCTGGGCCGAGCCCTCGGGGCCCGCGTCCCCGCCGGCGCTGCCGGAGCCGTTGTAGACGAACTGCGCGTAGTTGGGGGACGCGATCATGTCGAAGTTGAGGTAGAGGCTGATCTTCTTCTTCTCCGCGTCGGAGAGGGAGGTCACATACTTCTCGGCACCCTTGAGGCCGAACTCCTCGGCCGACCACCAGGCGAACCTGACCTTGTTCTTCACCGGGTGGACGCTGAGGTTCTTCGCGACCTCCAGGATTCCGGCCGTGCCGGAGCCGTTGTCGTTGATGCCCGGCCCCTCGGGGACGGAGTCGAGGTGCGCGCCGACCATCACGGTGTGGTTCGGGTCGCCGCCGCGGGTCTCGGCGATGACGTTCCAGGTCTTGCGCTGCTCCATGAAGGTGCGGATGTCCAGGGTCACCCGGACGGGCCCGACGGCGGCCTGGGCGGCCAGCGCCTCGCCCGCGGCCTCGGTGATCCCGCCGGTCGGGATCCTCCCCGCCGTCGGCTCGCTGAGCGTCCCGTTGAGGCTGCCCTCGGTGTTGTTGTAGATGATCGCCCCGGCCGCCCCCGCGCCGGCCGCGGCGGCCTGCTTCTCGGCGAAGCTGCACCCGCCGCGCCGGATCAGGGCGATCCTGCCGGTGAAGGCGCCCGCCGGGTAGTCGGCGGGCGTGCAGCCGGTGGTGGCGCCGACCGGAGCGACCGCCAGGTCCGCGGTCAGACCCGCCTCCGGACCGCTCACCGAGTACGTCATGGCGATCACCGGCACCGGCTCGGCCTTCGGGGAGACCACGTCGAGGTGCTCGGAGCGGGCCTCGAAGTAGGTGTAGACGAACTCCTGCTTGGACACGTTGAGTCCGGCCCGCCGCGCCTGCTCGTAGACGTACTGCGCGGACTGGTCGTGCCCCTTCGAACCGGCCGGCCGGGTACCGCCGTTGCGGTCCGCGATCAGCTGGAGCGCGGCCAGCGTGGCCCGGGCGTCCCGGGCGCTGCTCGCCTCGACCAGCCGGGAGGCCAGCTTGGCGCCCTTGCGCGCCGGGTCCGGGTCGGCCGAGGCGCTGCCGGCGCCAGCCAGCAGCAGCGGGGCGACCAGGGCGGCGACGGTCAGGGCGGCGCCCGCGCTCCGCCGGGTGGCGGCGGTTCGCGGGCGTCCCGGGGAGGTGGTGCGGTCGTACGGGGTGGAACGGGCGGGCGAGGAGGTGGAACGGTCGAGCGGCGAGGTGGAGCGACGGGTGCGCAGCATCAGGGCGACTCCTTCCGACGGGCCGTGAGGGTCATGATTGGACATGATCGGAATCCCGTTGCCAAGCCTTTACGCACACCTTGCGGGATGCGGACCGCAGCGCACGCGGCGATATTGGAGGGGTGGGGGCGTCTCATCCAGGAGTGTGACCAGATGTCCATGATGGATAAGCTCAAGAGCCTGCTGAAGGGCCACGAGGACCAGGCCGACAAGGCCGTCGACAAGGCGGGCGACGCCGTCGACCAGCGCACCGAGGGCAAGTACAGCGGGCAGGTCGACGCCGCCCAGGAGCAGCTCAAGAACCAGTTCCGCGACCAGCCGCCCCAGTAGCGGCGGCTCCGCGGGGCGCCGGCCCGGCTGACCCCGGCCGGGCCGGGGTCGGTCTCAGTCGCCTGACCCGTCGCCCTACGCGTCGTCCTGCGCGTCCGCACCGTCCGTGCCGTCCGCGCCGCAGTTCTCGCAGCTGCCCGGGCCGGTCCGCTCGCGCAGCCGTCCGCACTCCGGGCACACCCGGCCCAGCCAGCAGGCCGGCTCGCCGCCTTCGTCCACGTGATCGGTCACGCGATCGATTCTGCCCGGGCTTCGGTGCGACCGCGAGTAGACACTGTCTACGCCCGGCTGGTAGACAGTGTCCTCATGACCGAACAGGAGCAGGACCTGCGGGCCCGACTGGTGGCCGCCGGCGTCGAGTTGGTGGCCGAGGGCGGCGTCCAGGCGCTCGGCCTGCGCGAGATCGCCCGCCGCGCCGGGGTCTCGCACGGCGCGCCCCGCCGCTACTTCCCCACCCACCGCGAACTCCTCGCCGCCATCGCCCAACAGGGCTTCGGCAGGCTCACCGACACCCTCGCGGGCGCCGACGCCCTCACCGCCGCCACCGGCGCCGACGCGCGCACCCGCCTCGACGCGCTCGCCCGCGCCTACCTCGGCTTCGCGGCCGCCAACCCCGGCATGTTCGAGCTGATGTTCCGTCACGACCTGCTGGAGGGCAGCGGAATCGAACTCCGTCGCACCACCCTGCCGCTGTTCCTCACCTTCGTCGGCCTGGTCACCGAGGTGCACCCGCAGTCCGACGATCCGGCCGCCGCCACCGCCGCCCTCTGGTCCAACCTGCACGGCCTCGCCCAACTGCGCACCTGGGGCAGCCTGCGCCTCATCACCGGCGACGACTCCGTCGAGCCACTGCTGCGCGCCACACTGGACGCCCACCTCGGCCCCTCCACCCCGTGAACCCGCCACGGCACCACCGGGGGCTCGTCCTGGCCGCGAGCATCACCGGCGCCGTCCTGGTCGCCGTCGACGGCACCGCTCTGACCGTCGCCCGACCGGCCCTCCAGCACGACCTGCACGCCTCCGTCGCCGCCGTCCAGTGGGCCAGCACCGGCTACCTGGTCACCGTCGCCGCCCTGCTGGTCTTCGCCGGCCGCCTCGGCGACCGGTACGGGCACCGGCGGGTCTTCGCGCTCGGCGTGACCGGCTTCGCCGCCGCCTCGCTCGGGATCGCCGTCGCGCCCGGCATCGGCTGGGTCGTCGCGCTGCGCGTCCTGCAGGGCGCGGCCGGCGCGCTGCTGCAACCGGCCACCCTGGGCATGCTGCGGGCCGCCTGGCCCGCCGACCGCCTGGCCGGCCCGATCGCGATCCGCACCGCCGCCATCGGGCTCGCGGCGGCGGCCGGACCGCTGGTCGGCGGCGCACTGACCGCGCACCTCGGCTGGCGGTCGGTCTTCCTGCTGGGCCTGCTGCCCGCCGCGGCCGCCCTCCTGGCGGCCCTCGCGGTACCGGCCGGAGCCGGATCGCCCGACACCCGATCCCCGGCCGCCGGGCGCGGCAACCGGCACGGCAGCGAGCACGACGGCCGTCACGGCAGCGGGCTCGACCTGCCCGGCGCGGCCCTGCTCGCACTCGCGCTGGCCCTCCTGGTGCAGAGCCTGGTGACGCTGCCGGACACCGGCCGACCGGCCGTTCCACTGCTCGGCCTCACCGCGGCCGGAGTCCTCGCCCTCGTCCTGGTACGCCACGAACGCCGGACCGCCGACCCCCTGCTGCCGCCCGCGCTGCTCCGCTCCACGGCCGTCGCGCCGCCCCTCGTCGTCCTGCTCGCCGCCTCCGCCGCGCTCCAGGGAACGCTCTTCCCGGCCACCTACTACCTCCAGGACGTACTCGGGCTCGACCCCCTGCGGAGCGCCCTGCGGGCGGTGCCGCTCGCGGTGACGATGATCCTCGCGGCGCCCGGTTCCGCCTGGCTGGCGAAACGTCACGGCGAGCGGGCGGTGGTGCTGCCGGGAATGGCCCTGATCACCACGGGAGCGCTGCTCACGGCACTTCTCGGCACCGGCACCGGCACCGGCACCGGCACCGGCACCGGGACGCTCGCGATCGGCGGCTGCTTCGCGCTGCTCGGCACCGGCTTCGGTGCGGTGATGGCCACCGCCACCACGATGGTGGTCCGGGGCGCGGCCGCCGCCCGGGCCGGGGTCGCGGGCGGCCTGCAGCAGACCGTGCTGAACATCGGCCCGGCGCTGGGCATCGCCCTGGCCACCGCCGCCGGCCGTACGGACCCCGGCGCTGCGCTCGCGCCGTCCGCGCTGACCATGGCGGCGGTGGTCGGCGCGGGGACGCTGGTCGCCGCGCGGCTAACCGGACGGGCGGCCGGACCGACGGCCGGTGGGGCTGCCGACCGGGCTGCCGGTCCGGCGTCGGGCGCGCGGCCGGAGTCCGCCGGCCGGCGCTGAGCAACGCCCGTGCCGTCAGACCCCGGTTTGGTTCACACCCCGGTGGCGCCGTCGACGGACTCCCGGAGCAGGTCGGCGTGGCCGTTGTGGCGGGCGTACTCCTCGATCAGGTGCACCAGGATCCAGCGCAGCGAGACGCTGTCCGCGCCGATCACCGCGGCGACCTGCGGGGAGAGCGGGCCGGCCGCCTCCAGCGGCTTGTCCGCGGTCAGCTCCCGGCCCCGGTCGACCTCCGCCTGCCAGTCCCGCAGCGCCTCGGCCATCCCGCGCTCCGGGGCCAGCCCGTAGCCGTCGGCGTTGTCCGCGCCGTACACCGGCGGGACGTCCTGCCCGGCGAACACCCGCTGGTACCAGGTGCGTTCGACCTCGGCGAGGTGCTGAACCAGGCCCAGCAGGGTCATCGTGGACGGTGGGACGGACGCCAGTCGCACCTGGTGGTCGTCGAGGCCGTCGGCCTTCCGGGCGAGCGTGGCCCGCTGGAAGTCCAACCAGTTCTCCAGCGTGGTGCGTTCATCGGTGTGCGGGGGCGGGATCGGCCGCCCGTCCGGGGTGTGTGCCATGGCCCCCACCCTGGCACACACCACCGACAGTCCCCCGCGGACTCCGCGACCGTGTCAGTGTGGCGAGCAGCGCGAGCTGCACGGCCGCGCCCACCGCAGGCCCGAGCCACACCCCCGACACCCCCAGCGGCCCGGACAGGGCCGCCGAGGCGGCGAGTTGGGTCCCGAGACCGAGCAGGACGGAGACCACCAGCGGGCGTCCGGCGCCCGCCGCCTGGTGCACTCCGCCGACCGCCACCACCAGCGCGTACGGCAGCAGGTAGAGGGCCGCCGAGCGCAGGAAGCCGACGGACTGCGCGGCCACCGCCCGGTCCTCGGTGAAGAGCGCGGTCAGCGGCACGGCGAGCGTGACGGCGAGCAGCGCCGCCACCCCACCGAGCAGCGCGGCGAGGCGTCCGGTGGCACGGCGCAGGGTGTGCAGCGCGGCGACCTCTCCCGCACCGGTCAGCCGTGCCGCCTCGATCGCGGCGGCCTGGCGCAGCGCGTAGAAGGCCATGGTGGCGACGAGCAGGACGCGGTAGCCGAGGCCGTAGCCGGCCACCGCCGCGACGCCGAAGCCCGCGACCAGGCCGAGTTGGGCGGTTCCGACGGCCATCCGGGCGGTGAAGTCCAGACCGAACGGTGCGCCCGCGCGCAGGATCCGTACCGCCGCCGCGCCCGCTCCCCCGGTGCCGCCGGGGTCCTGCGGCCGCGGTTCCTCGCGTCTCACCGGCTTCCGTAGTCGCCGCCGTCGCCGCACTCGCAGGGTGACGGCGAGGGCGATCGCCCGGGAGAGGACCAGGGCCAGGGCGGCGCCCGGCACGCCGAGGGCGGGCAGCGGCCCCGGGCCGAGGATCAGCAGGGGGTCGAGGAGGAGCAGCAGCGCGTTGGAGAGCAGGGCGATCCGCATCGGGGTGCGGGTGTCGCCCGCGCCCTTGAACAGCTCGTCGGCGACGCGCTGGCCGACGAAGAGCGCGAAGGCCGGGAACGCGACGGCGAGGTAACCGGCGGCCTGTTCGGCGGCTTCGCCGTCCAGGAAGGCGCCTGCCAGCCGGTCGCGCAGCAGGAAGCCGGGGACGGCGAGCGCCGCGCTGACGGCGGCACAGAGCCGCCAGGCCGCGCGGGTGGTCCGGGCGGCTTCGGCGTGGTCGCCGGCACCGAGGGCGTGGGAGAGCCTGACGCTGGTACCGGAGGCGACCACCAGGACCAGGCCGAGCAGCAGGTTCTCGACGGTGCCGACCAGGGTGACGGCGGCGACCGCGGCCCCGCCGAGACCGGCCACCCAGAGGGCCCCGATCACCGAGGCGATCACCCCGGACAGCAGCTCCGCGTAGACGGGTACCGCCAATGCCGTGAGTCGGCGCAACTGGCCGCGCATGCCCTTCCATACCTTTCTTCGTGGGATCGTTCTGGTCATTCGTAAGATCAGGGCACCCAGGGATGCCGGGTGTGGCTGTCATGTCATTGCCGCGTCC
>NZ_JBIAXP010000036.1:0-117151 GCF_042896795.1 Kitasatospora sp. NPDC001261 | reverse complement strand
CGGAAGGCCCTAAAGGGCCTTACCCCCGGCCTGGCGGCCGGGGCGCCGCTGACGCGGCGTCAGCCGGGGGTGACGGCTGCGCCGTCACTGCGCGTGGTGTGGCCTCGGCTGCGCCTCGGCGAGTGGGTGGGTGGTGGGGGGTATTCGCCTGCGGCGAATCCGTGGGGTTGTGCGGGTGGTTGGTGGTGGGCGTCTAGCGTCGCTGCGCTCCGCCTTTCCGGTGGCTTTCTCCCGGGCCTACGGCCCGTCAACCGGTCGGCTTTCCCATCTTGTTGTGCCAGTGTTTTCACGGCCCTACGGGCCGATTGGCTGGCGGGGGTTTCCCGGGCTGCGCCCGGGGGTGGGCGTTGACGATGTGACGCGGAATTCGGGTAGCGGCCCATCCCTCCGGACGGGCGGGAGTGCCGGCCGGGGCCTGCGGCCCTCGGCGTTGACGATGTGTCGTGGACTTCGGGTATCAGTCACAACCCCACCCCCGGGGGCCCTCCCCCGGTCCCGGGCGGTGGCCGGTCAGCCGCCTGATTGCTGGGCCGACGGCCCATCCGGCGCCCCTGGGGCGGGGCCTGCGGCCCTCGGGAGCAACCTCCGGGCCACCCGGTCCAGCTCGGCCGCCCCCGGCCCCGGTGGCGGACCCTCACGGACGCCCCGCACGGCGGTCCCTGACAGGCCCTCAACCGCAGACTCCCGACCGAAATCCGAAGCGAATCAGGCCGCGTTTCCCCGACTTCCGTACAGCCCTATCCTACCGGTTCACAGACGGGCACCGGACGGGCACCGGAGGCGAACGGGCAACCTCGCGGCAACCGTCCATCCCGGCCCTATCCGGCCGCGCTTCCGGCGGAAATCTGAATTACCTTCCACTCCCTTTTAGGCGGCAATTCGAACACCTTCCGTGGCGCAGCGGCGAGGAATCGCATTCAGGCGCCTCGGAAAGGGGCCTACGGCCCTCCACGACGACACGGCGACCGCCCTTCCAGACCACCCAGGAAATCCCGCCCAGCGTCACCCGGGCAATTCCCGAAGTGGCGACACCAAACCGAACACCGGACCAGGACGGCGGCCACCCCAACGGCGGGACGGCGGGGCGCGGCGGCGGGAACCCGCAGATCCAGACGACCCTCCGAAACGGCGGATCGGCCGTCGTTAGGCTGACGGCATGACAGGCCTACTGCGGTTCGGCGCACTGCTGGCGCACCTGACGGGCCACCGGGCGCTCGGCTCCGCCACGCTTGCGTCAGCGGCCGGCATCGACCCGGCAGAGCTGCAAACCGTGCTCGGCGGGCAGCCGCCGACCGGACGGCTATTGAGAGACCTCGGACCGGCACTCGGCCTGCACGCCGCCGACCTGTTCGTCCTCGCCGGACAACCGGTGCCCGACGACCTGACACCGATCACCCGCAACCCGAACTGGTCGATCAGCACCGTCGTCTACAACGCGATGGTCATGCCCGCCGAGAACCGGCGACCGCTGCTGGACGCGATCCGGGCGCAGCCCCTGGTGCGGCGTGAGGGGCGTGGCGGGGTCGACCGGCCGTACCACCGGTACGAGCCGGGCTTCGGCGCGGTGCTCCTGGGGCTCGCCCACAGCCGGAACCTCACCTGGCCAAGCACGGTCAGGGCCCTGTACGCGGTCACCGACGGACGGATCTACCTGTCTCCGTCCACCATCGGCGGGGTCGGCCGCGGCACCGTCGAAGCAACCCCCGAGCTGGTAGCCGGCTTCGCCGGCGTGCTCGGTATCCCCGCCCCCGACCTCGCAGCACTCGGTGGCATCCACCTACCCGACGACCTGCCGCCGCTCCACACCCGGGCCGTGGACCTGGCCACGGTCATCTGGGAAGCCCGGCGCCTGACCACCACCCAGCTCCAGGACGTCGAACTCACCTCCCGCCACCTCGCCGGCCGCTGACCCACCTCCCCCACCAGGGCGGCCTGACAGCCACCCACCCATCCAGCGAGCGGCGCAGCGGACGGGCACGGCCCCGGACCGCGGCCAGCACGGCGGGACGGCGACGACGACGCAAAGGGGCCCGGACGGCGACCCCCGACCTGCGCACGGCCCCGAACGGGGCGGAGCCCGGGCGGCGGACCCGGGACGGCGGCGGCCAAGCAGGGGCGCAGCAGGCCCAGACGACGGCGCAGAGCGGCCCGCACGGCCACCGGAGACGAGCCCGTCGCCGACGGCGGCGCAGCGGGCGGGCAGGGCACAGCAGGCCGGAACGCCCCAGACGGGGCCCGGCGGCTCCACCCCCGGACGAAACCGAACACCAACCCCCGCCATCACCCCGCCAACCACAATCCCAAACCGAATTCAGACCACCACAGGCAGCGAATCCATAAAAGCAGCAGCACGGAATACCCGGCGGAATTCACCCCCAAAACACGCCCAACAAAACCCCACCAGCCCCACCAGCAGCCGACCCGACCCCCAATCCCACCCACCACCACACAAAGTAACCAAACCCCACCCCACACCGACCCCGCGAACATCCCCAACAGGCACAACCAAAGGTCCAGACAACCCGGCCTGTGGGGCCATTCCACGCCCCACAACACCAACAGGTCACACCCTGAGAGCTTCGGGTGGTTCCGTCACCGGGAGACGGTGACGCAACCACCCCGGTGCGGCCCAGGCCAGCGGCGGGCGGCCGGGCCTCACGCGCCGGGGCCCGCTTCCGATCCGGCTGGCATTTCGTCAGAATCCTCCGTGTGACGGAACCCTTGAGCACCGGGCCGGCCTGCACACGGCCGGGATGCGGCCGGCCCCTGCCGAAGGCGGCCACCGGCCGCCCCGCCCTGCACTGCAGCCCCGCCTGCCGCCAGGCCGAACACCGCCGACGCCGCCTCGAGGAACAACTCCCCGCCCTACGGGACGAGGCCCGCACCCTCTTGGCCCGCCTCGGCGGCGACGAACAGGCACGCCAGGTCCTGGAGGGCCTGGACGGCGGCCAGGCGGCGGTGTTCGTCCGGCACGCACGCGCCGCCCAGGCCGCACTCGACGGCGCCTTCGCCCTCCTCGGACTCCCCGCGCCAGCCCTCGACCAGGCGGCCAGCGAGCGGCAGGGCGACACGGCCGCCGCCGCCCTGGCGGCGGCGCCGGCCCCCGCCGGGCGCGGCAAGCGCGCGCAGGTCCGCGGCCAACAGGCCGTCCCCGAGAACCTGCTGACCGCCTTCCAGAGCGCCTGCGGAGCCGGAGCGGACGAGACGACGGCGAGGCCGGACGCCCTGGTCCCGGACGGCGACCACGGCCACGGTGAAAGCCCCAGCCGCGGTGAAGGCCCCGGCCGCGGCCGCGCACCGGCCGCCGAGCCGGTACGGGTCCGGGCCGCCCTGCCCCCGGACACCCGCCCCCTGCCCACCACCACCGCCTACGACGAACTCCTCCCCACCTGCCGCCGCGCCCGCCCGAAGACTCCCGACCACCCGGCAGGTGGCACCCCGGGCGAGACCGGCCGGAAGACCACCCGCGCCGCCGGGGCGAACACAGAGCAGCCCGGCCCGGCCCGCCGCTCCGCCGGCCCCGGTGGCAACGACGGAACCGCCCGGGCGCGGCAGACGACCACCACGACCGGAACACGGCAGGTGGCCACGGCGGCCGGGGCCCAGCTCACCGTCGTCTTCGACGACGGCACCCCGCACACCCACCCCGAACCGGCCCGGTCCCGCCCCACCACCCCGGAGGACACCTAGACCGAACCCACCACCCCGCCAGGCCCCGGCCAGGAACAGGACGACACCACGCCCGCGGCCACCGAGGACGAGCTTGCCGCCGCCGCCCGGCCGGACCCCGGCCTGGTCGGTGAGGTCGGCGACGACGCCGTCGCCGAGCCGCGCGAGCGGCCGGACGCGCCGGACGCCGAACCGGAGAACGGGCCGGACTACGACGGCGGGGCGCAGCGGCAGAAGGACCCCGCCCCCGGACGGGGCCGGGACGACGACGCGCTCGCGGCCACCGGGGACGGGCCCGCCACCGACAGCGGGCAGGCCGACACCACGGTGGTACCCGCGCCGACACCCGACAGCCACAACACGCTCGCGGCCGCCGAAGCCGAACTCGCCGCCGCCGCCCGGGCGCTCATCGGCGACCCGACGTCCGGCCTGTCGAAAGCCGTCGACCGGCAGCTGTACCGGCACACCGCGGCACTGGCCGCCGACAACACCACGGTCCTCCCCGCCGCCCGCCAGGCAACCGCCGACCTCGCCCACCGCCGCGGCCGACTCCGCCTACCCGACACCCCCCAAGGCCAACGCCTACGGGCTGCCCTCACCACCTACGAGAACACCTGGAACACCACCAGAACCAGCACCGCGAACACCACCGGAAACGGCACCGTGACGGAACGACAGGACGATCCAGCAGCCCCACCAGAGCAGGCCAGGCCGGGCCGGCCGGGTGGCGGCCGCTGAAGGCCGGCGGGCGGCGAGAGGGCCGATAGCGGCAGAGCGGCGGGCAGCCGGGGCCCTGGTACCGGGCGAGGCGTTCGCCTCCGCGGCCGCGGCGAGGTAGTCCAGCACCTGGTCGTCGAGGTAGACGACATCCCGGACCCACCCCGGCCGCCCCGGGAGCACACAGACACGGTCAGGACCGGAACCACGCACGCTCCTCACCCCCACACCCTCCCAACCCACCACGACGGTGCGCAGCAAGTCGCCCGAACCGGCCCCGCCCGGCGGCGGGGCCGCCGGGCGGGCGGCGGGCACGACAGTGGTTCGCGGAACACAGGGGCGTCGTTACGGCACGCAGCGGGCCCCGCGCCCACGTTCCCGGGGTGCAGGGGCCCGCTGCATCCAGGGGCGGTCAGCCGCGGGCTGGCCGGTCCTGGGCATCGACGGCCATGCGGCGCAGCGGGAGGTGGAGACGCCCAGGTAGGACCTCCTCTACGCGGGTCGGCTCCTCTGGTCCAGGGGCTTGTATGGATCAAGCTGTGGAAGCACAATGTTTGCCACAACTTCACTGAGAACAGGGCCTGCTGACGGTCCAGCACCTGCTCCCTGCGTTCGAACCCCCCAGACGTCCTGGGGCACCGGGCCCCGGGCAGTAAGTAAGAGGAGCCACTCGTGGTTGATCAGTCAGCGCCCGCATCGAACCCCGACCACTCTCAGTCGGGACAGCCTGCACATGGAGGCCAGGATGGACACGTGATATGGCAGTGCAAATTTTGTTCCCAAAAACAAGTCCTACAGAGCGATACCCTGGAGTTGAAATGCCTGAGTTGTCGAGCGGATCAGAGTTCCGAGTCTCCGACCTCGGCGGATCTGGAACGGCGGATCACCAGGGTCGAGATAGCTATCAAAAAAGTCCGGAGGCGAGGTGTTTATATGGGGACCTTCGGGTTCGCGACCCGAATGATCCCGTTGCCTCCCTCGGTTACTGATAAGTGGCAGGACATTGTCGACTGGCTCACCGATAATTTCTTCTAATATCTGACAGTGAATGCGCCCCCGGCCGAGCCGGGGGCGCATTCACTGTTCCGGGGGACTCGCAGGCCTGTCCGGCGGACCACGTCCCGGTAGGTGGTCGTTCAGCACCTCTGCGGGGCCGCGCGGCGGTGCGTCCGGCCGCCGGGCGGCTGTCGGACGCGAGGCGGCCGTCGTGCTTCTTCCTGGTCTTGCGGGCGGCGACTTCGACGGAGGTGGTGATCACGGAGGCGCCGGGGTGGTCCAGTCGGCGGGCGGTGATCGGCAGTGGCGCTCGCGCCGTTCCTGGCCGTCACGGTCGTCGTACAGGGCGGTGGCGGCCGTGCGGCGCAGCAGATGGAGGAGGCGGTCGGCGGTGCCGGGTACGGCGGCTGGGCCGCGTACGCGGGCGCCGAGTTCGGAGTGAGCCGCTCGACCGCCTACCGGCTGCTGGACCTGGCGGCCGCGGCCGAGGCGATCGAGGCCACGGTCCGGCGGGAAGCCGGCCCGGAACTGTCCCACGCGTGGGACACCGGCCTGGTACTGCCCATGCGGGCGGTCGTCGACCTCAAGGGCAGGATCGCGGAGCTCACCGACCTGATCGCCGAGCGCCTGGCCGACGCCGGCACCGAGGACGGCCAGCCGCCCGAGGCCGCGGTCGTCGCCGAGATCGTCGCGCGTTCGGTCGACGGCGTCGGATGTCTCCGGGTCGGCGGCGAGCAGCACGCGGCCGCGGTAGGCGGCGACGATCTCGGCGACCGCGACCAGGTCCACGACGGCGGGGACCTGGTCGACCTGGTCGAGCCGGTCGACCGGCACGCGGCGCAGCAGCTGCTCGGCGGGTTCGGCGTCCAGGCGCTCGGCGTCGCCGGGGTAGCCGTAGCCGGCCCGCAGCGCGGCTCGCGGTTGTGGCTGCGCTGGCCGGCGGCCCGGTGGTGCCACTACCTGAAACCACCGCCGGAGCGAGCTACGGAGTGATAGAGGTGATGAAAACGTCGTAGAAGTCGATGGTCGCGGCGCCGTCGCTGACGTGACCGTTGTTCCTGACGACGATGTCGAGGAAGTGGCTCGTCGCAGGTCCAGGAAAGTCGATCTGACTCCGCGTGGCCATCTGTATCACCTCGGCAAACACGGTCTTTCCCGAGCCTGAGCCCGCCTGGACAGTGGCCGTGATCGCGGCGCCGCCGAAACGATCATCCGGGCCTACCGAGAAAAAGACCGTCCCGTCGGGCGGGATGGACTGTGGTTCCGGGTGGACCGAAAAGCATGTGACGTTGGCCATGATCATTCCCCGTGCTGTAGTCGGAATCTGCTCGCTGACCTGGAGCCACGCGGGCGCCACGCCCAGCTCCAGGATCGGGTCATAGCCAGGCAGGTGCCACTCGACGTAGTGGCTGCTGCTCACGCTCACGGTCCGCCGCCGCCTCGCCGCCCTGTCGGTCCCCACGGTCGTAGCTCTACGGGGCGATGGGGCCGTTCTTCTTCTCCGGGTGTGCGGACAGGACGTGGCGGGTGGCGGCGAGGTTGGAAAGGCCGAGAAGCGGGGCGCGGTCGGCGCCGAGTTCGGGGTGAGCCGCTCGACCGCCTGCCGGCTGCTGGACCTGGCGGCCACGGCCGAGGCGATCGAGGCCACGGTCCGGCGGGAAGCCGGCCTGGAGCTGTCCCACGCGTGGGACACCGGCCTGGTACTGCCGGTGCGGGCGGTCGTCGAGCTCAAGGGCAGGACGGCGGAGCTCACCGACCTGATCGCCGAGCGCCTGGCCGACGCCGGTGCCTCGGGCGGGCGGCCGCCCGAGGCCACGGTCGTCGCCGAGATCGTCGCGCGTTCGGTCGCCGACGTCCGGTCCCGGCCCGACGTTCCGGCCGCCGAGCTCGCCGTCGTCCCGGCGCTCATGGTCCTGCCGTTCCCGCCCGACGGGACGCCGCGCGCCGACAGCTCCTCACCACACGCACCGCGACCGCCCGCACGCTCCTGGCCCGGAGCCGACACGACGGACCCCGATGACCCCGCCCCTGGCCGGAGTGGCCGGCACCGCCGAACAACTCCACCAGCCGCACGGCGACGACATGGAGGCGACCGATTGAAGGCCTCGTCGTCGGCCCGGACATCGCCATGGGAATCAAGGTGAGTACGGGGGTGAGTATGTGAGTACAGTTTGAGAATTTGTGAAACAGCAAGGCCACACGGTGTGAGGGGCTGTCAGCGCCGCTGGTACAAGGCCGAGGCCGCCTGGACCGCCGACCCGAGCGAGGCAAGGCGGGTCGAGTTCGCCGGGGTCGGCGGCGAGCCGTACGACCCGGGATGGCGCCCAAGGCCGCCGTCCGCCCGGGCTCCGCGCAGGATCCGGCGGCCTGACCTGCCCGCGGCCGGGTTCCGGCGCCCGCCCCTGGAGCCCGTCGGCCCGGCCTCGGAGACCGAGGCCCGGCGGCTGACCGGGGAGCTGCGGGCGGCCGGGACCGCGGCCAGTTCGGCGGGCGAAGCCCCGGTGCCGGGCGGCGGCCGGGGCGGGCGGCGGCGCCAGGGCCAGCGGCCTGGTGCTGCACGGCGGCCGGACGGGGTGCGGGCAAAACGCTCCGAGCGCCGGGTTCGGTGTTCGCCCTGCGCGGGTGGGCGGCGGGTGGAAGAATCCCCTTCCACGCGTGGGGGCAGTCCCGCGCTCGGGGCGGGGACAGCGAGGCGGGGGCGCGGGATGCGTCGAGAAGCACGGACACCAGCGGCCGGACCGCACCCGACGGCCGAAGCGGGCCCCGGAGCGGTGATGGTCCCGCCGGCGGCGAGGGACGCGGAACCGGCCGCGGGGCCCGGTGGAGACCGGCGTCCGGCCGTCGGCCCGCGACGGAGCAGGCCATGACCCCGTCCCCCGGTGGCGAGACCGAGCCGCCCGCCGAGAACGACCGCCGCGCCGCACCGGCCGCGCCCGGCTCGGCAGGGGACAGCGAACCCGGCGGCATCCGCGCAACCGGCACGGCCGGGCAGAGCGGGGGCGGGGGCTTGGCCGGCGGGGTGTCGAACCGGGTAGAGGGCAGCACGGTCGGCGGGAGCGTGTTCCAGGTCGGCGGGGTCGGCGGCGACCTGACCGTCCACCAGGTCCACCACCACGCGGCGCCCGCCCCGGAGGTGCGATGGCCGCTGTTCCTCGGTCCGGTCCCGAATCTGGCCGGGCACTTCCAGCATCGCCCCGAGACCGCAGCACTGCGGGCCTCACTCGCCGAGGGCGGTGCGAGGACCGCGGTGCTGGGGCAGGTCGTCACCGGCACCGGCGGTGTCGGCAAGACCCAGCTCGCCGCCCACCACGCCCACCAGACCTGGCAGGCATCCCTCACCGCCAGCGAGGCAGGTGCGGCCGGCGGCGGCCCGACAGCGGAGGCTGCCGCGGCACGGCCCGGGCCGGTGGCTCCGAGCGGCCCTTCCCCCGCTGCGCCCCCGGACGGCGTGAGCCCCGCCGGGGCCGTCGGGGCCGGCAGTGCGGTGGAGGCGCTGCCGGTGGCGGTGGACCTGGTGGTGTGGGTGAACGCCACCACCGCCGGGGCCGTCACCAACGCGTACGCCCAGGCCGCCCGCGAGGTGGCGCCCGGCCGGTACGACGGGCAGGACGCCGAGGAAGCGGCCCTCGGTTTCCTCGGCTGGCTGCGCGGCAGCGGGCGGCGGTGGCTGATCATCCTGGACAACGTTCCCGACCCGGCCGCGCTGACCGGGCTGTGGCCGCCCGAGGTGCCCGCGGGGCGGACGGTGGTCACCACCCGCAGCCGCCATGCCGCCTGGGCCACCTCCGCCCGCGCCCTCCTCCCCGTCTCGATGTACGCCCCGGCCCAGTCCCTCGCCTACCTCCGCTCCGCCCTCGACCACCCCGACCGCGCCCACCTGCACGACAGCGACGACGAGCTCGCCGCGCTGGCCGACGACCTCGGGCACCTGCCCATCGCGCTCGCCCAAGCCGTCGCGTACCTCACCGACACCGCCCGCACCATCGACCGCTATCGCACGCTGCTCGCCGACCGTGCCCGCACCCTCCGGCAGAGCCTGCCCGCCCAGAGCGGTCTACCCGACCAGCAGCACCTGGCCGTCACCGCCCTGTGGGACATCTCCATCGAGCAAGCCGACCGCACCCGGCCCGAAGGCCTCGCCCGGCCCCTGCTCGAACTCGTCGCCGTCCTCGACCCCGACCAGATCCCCGACACCGTCCTCACCACGAAGACCGCCCGCACCCACCTCGCCCGGGCCGGCCGGCCGGATACCTCCGGCGGCGAGGCCCGGCCAACGGCGAGCGGCACTTCGACGGCGCCAAGCGGGGAACACGCGGCCGAGGAGACCGGGCCCGAGCCCGCCGACGTCGCGGACGCCGAGGACGCCCTGCGCGTCCTGCACCGCCTCAACCTCCTCGACCACACCCCCGCCCCGACCGGCGCCGACTGGGAGGATCACCCCAGCGGCGACCAGGGCAGCGACGGCCCCGGCGACCGGGGCGGTGGGTGGGGGACGGTGCGCGTCCACCGCCTCGTCCAGCACGCCGTCCGCGACACCCCACCCGCCCGCGCGCACCGCGGTCCCCTCGTGCGCGCCGCCGCCGACGCCCTGCTGGAGGCCTGGCCCGCCGAAGACCACCACGACCAGGCCCTCGCCGCCGCCCTGCGCACCAACACCACCGCCCTCACCAGCCACGCCGGCGACCACCTCTGGCACCCTGACAGCCACGACCTGCTCGGCCGGGCGGGCACCACCCACTGGCAGCACCTCGCCGCCGAAGCCGAACGCCTCCTCGGCCTCGACCACCCCGACACCCTCAGCACCCGCGCCAACCTCGCCGCCGCACACTGGCAGGCCGGGCGCATCGAAGAGGCCATCGCCATCGGGGAGCAGGTGGCCGCCGACCGCGAACGCATCCTCGGTGAAGACCACCCCGACACACTCTCACTGCCCGCAACAACCTCGCCTACTCCTACAGCGAGGCCGGGCGCACCGAAGAGGCCATCGCCCTGCTGGAGCGGGTGGCCGCCGATGCCGTGCGCCTCCTCAGCCACGAGCACCCCGACACACTGGGCGCCCGCAACAACCTCGCCATCTCCTACCGGCAGGCGGGACGCACCGAAGAAGCCATCACCATCAAGGAACAGGTGCTCGCCGACCGCGAACGCATCCTCGGTGAAGACCACCCCGACACACTGGGCGCCCGCAACAACCTCGCCATCTCCTACCGGCAGGCGGGACGCACCGAAGAAGCCATCACCATCGAGGAACAGGTGGCCGCCGACCGCGAACGCATCCTCGGCCACCAGCACCCCGACACCCTGGCTGCTGTGGAGGTGCTTCGGCGCTGGCGCGCGGCCTGACCCGGTGGCGGTCGGGGGTTCCCGCTACCGGGGCGGTGTCGACCGGCGACCGCAGGTCTGGCCGACGAAGAGGTCAACGGCCGGCAGGGCCCCGGAGGTGGGTAGGCGGTGCGCGGACCGCAGGCCCGGCGAGGGCAACGAAGGAACCGGTGCGGCGGCGCCGTGGTCGCCGCACCGGATGGCAGCTCGCGCCGTCAGGGGGTGCCGCCCGCCCAGTCCCAGCGCGACGGATCTCCGGGTCGGGGTTCGTAGTGGGCGCGCCCGCCGGCGCCGTACCGACCGTTCTCGGTGCGAGCGCGGCGCCGCCGGCAAGCCGATCGGCGTCCCAGGCGGTGACGTCCAGGAGAGGCCGTCGAGCGGACCACCGACACGCTCGCGGTACACGTGCCCGGGGACGGGGTCGTCGTGGTCGGTTCCGTAGACCCGGCCCCGCAGCGGCGTCTCGTCGTCCATGGATGCGTCCGGTCCCGCGACCCGATGGTGCGGCGGTGGCCGGTCAGGAGGTGACCACCTCCAGGACGGGGTGGAAGGTGGTGTGGCTGCGGGCGTCGAGGTTGACGGCGAGGCCGACGGTGGCGAGGGGCTGGAAGAGGGCCAGGGTGAGGGAGGGGTTGCCCGGGGTGACGGCGGGGGTGACGTCGAGGGGGATCCAGTCGGGTGTGGTGGAGATCCGGCCGGTGCCGAGGGGTTGGGCCAGGCCGGGGGCGTTGGCCCAGGTGACGGCGGGTTCGGTCCAGGGGGTGGGGGCGGTGGTGAAGGCCTGGAGGGTGGCGAGGGTGCCCCCGGAGTCGGCGACCGCGCCGTGGACCCAGAGGACGGCGCGGCGGACGGTGCCGGGGACGGCGGTGGTGTCGAAGGTGAGGAGGGCGCGCCGGCTGAAGCCGCTGTCGGTGGTGTTGGTGTTCTTGACCGTCAGGGTGGTGGCGGTGCCGTAGTTGGTGGTGGCGTAGGAGCCGTCGCGGACGTAGCTGTCCTGGGTGGGGTCGAGCAGGGTCGCGGTGGCGGTCGCCGGGGCGCCGGAGGCGGTGGTGAGGGTGATGGTGCGGCCGGCGCCCTGGGTGCCGCCGAGCTCCACCAGGAGGGTCACCGCGCCCTCGGTGGAGAGCACACTGACGCCTTCGGCGGCCTCGGTGGGGCGGCCCGTGCCGGCGAGGGTGAGCGTGACGGTGGCGGCCCGGCGGGAGGGGTCGGCGACGGTGACGGTGCGGGTGCTGTCGGTGTCACGGACCAGCACCGAGCAGGGGGCGGAGGCGGTGAGCGGCCCGGCCGTGCCGGCGGCGAAGAAGTTGGCGGCGGTGACACCCGAGGCGGAGTCGGATATCGCCTGGACCGTACGGGAGTTGGCGAGGGTCGTGACGGTGGGGGCGGCCGCCCGGGCCGCGGTGGCCGCGGCGGTCGCGCCGGGCAGCACCTGGTACTCGTACCCGGCGTCGGTGGGGTTGGTGCCGTGGTCGAACCAGAGGGTGAGGTAGCGGCGGGTGAGCTGCTCGGTGGAGCCGCCGGTGTTGATGTCGTGCCAACTGCCGCTGCGGGCCTCGCGCTTCGCCCGCAGGGTGGTGCCGGCGGGCAGGACGTAGCCGCCGAAACCCGCGACGGCGACGGCGCGGGCGCCGTCGAGGCGCTGGGACCAGCCGAGGGTGGTGGGCTGGGCGGCACCGTCCACGGTGAGGGCGTGGGTGCCGGCGGGGCCGAGGTTGCGGTTGTCGACGACGGTCTCCACCGGGGTGCCGTCGGTGCAGCTGATGCCCGCGCCGAGGCAGACCACCGCATCGTCCAGCAGGAACCAGGACTTGCGTCCGGTCAGGGTGGAGGAGAGGCCGCGCAGGTCCTGGCCGACGGCGGCGTAGGTGCCGTCGGTGGCGCCGCCGGCCCAGGTGGAGTCCGGGCGGGGTGCGCCCCAGGTGCCGCCGGCGGCGTCGGCGAGCGGCTTGGCGGAGACGGTGGTGCCGGGCAGGCGGTACGGGTCCACGGTGGGCCAGAAGGCGTCCGAGTACTGGCCGTTGCCAAAGGTGGCACCCCACCAGGAGAGCATGCCGTTGTTGGTGTGCCAGCCGCGCAGGTGCTCGCCGTTGCCGGTCTCGTAGAAGGTGGTGCGGGCGGAGCAGAGGCTGAGCGAGGCGGCCCAGCCGGAGCGGCGGACCACGGCGCGGTCCATCGCGAACACCCGGGCGCCGAGCGGCTCGGGGGCGGCGGCGGTGGCGGAGTTCAGGAGGGCCTGGGCACGGGCGAGCTCGGGGACGTCGAGGTAGGCGTTGGAGAGGTAGGGCAGGTAGTGGTCACGGGTGAGCCAGCCCTTCACGGCGGAGCGCCAGGCGGCGGACTGGGCGGCCGGGGCGGCGCCGGAGTCGGCGAGGCGCAGGATGTGGCCGATCAGGGTGTGGCCCCGGACGTGGTCGTCCTGCTGGAGCTGGAGCTGGTCGCCGCTCTGGCGGCCCCGGCTGACGGCCCGCCCGCTCACGGCGTCCATCACCAGGCCGTTGTAGAGGAAGGGCGCGTAGGCGTCGGTGACGGCGTCGAAGACGTTCTGCCGGGACGGGTCGGAGATCTGCCAGGCGGAACCGGCCAGCAGGGCGAAGAGCCTGCTCAGGCCACCGAGCAGCACCTCCCCGTAGGAGCCGGTGTACGGCACCCAGGTGTGCTGGACGAAGGAGCCGTCGGCGTACAGGCCGTCGCCGGCCAGGACGTACGGGAAGACCGGGGAGAGCGCGGTGGTGGCGGTGGTGAGCTTGGCGGAGGTGCGGCCCAGCACTCCGCGCAGGGCCAGGACGCGGCACAGGTCCACCCGGTTGCCGCCGGTGCTGGTGCCCGTGTAGCTCGACACCAGGGAGTCGGGGACCTGGCGGTCCACGGCGGCGAGCAGGGCGGAGAGCCGGGTGGGCGGCAGGAGGTCGTGGGCCAGGACGCAGGTGTCGAGGAGGGCCTGCGGGGTGCCGATCTGCCAGTCCCACCAGTTGCCGTAGGCGGTGGCCGTGGGGGTGTAGGCGCCGGTGGTGGTGTTGAGGTGGTTCAGGCCGGTGGTGATCGCGGTGGCCAGGGCCTGGTCACCGGTCAGACCGGTGCCGGGCTGCGCCCAGGCCATGGCCAGGGTGCGCAGGCGGGTGTGGGAGGCGGTGACGTTCGCCGAGGCGGTGCCCAGGGGGAGGTCCGGCCAGAGGGACGTGGAGGTCGGGGCCATGGCCTGGAGCTGGGTGCGGGCCCGGTCGCCGAGGGCGGCGAGGGTGGTGGCGTAGGGGGCCGTGGCCGGGTCGAAGCCGGTGCCGGTGAGCAGGTCGAGCCAGCGCAGGCGCAGGGTGTCGTAGGCGTCGGCCGCGGCCGTGGCGGGGGTGGGGAGGGCGCCGAGGGTGAGGGCGGTGGTGCCGATGGCGGCGAGTCGCAGCAGGCGGCGGCGGGAGAGCAGGGCGGGGTTCGGCGCGGCGGTCATGGGGGGAGCTCCTCCTGGGAGGTGGGGGCCGGGCGGGACGACGGTGAGCGTCTTCGGTATGACCTCGCCGTCGGCGATCGGGTGGAGGCGCTCGGGTGGAGGTGCTCGGGTGGAGGTGCTCGGCGCGGGCCTTCTCGGCCGCGTGGTCCGGATCGCGGGAGGCCTTCCACGTCGTCAGACGGTGAAAGGAGGCGCCGCGCGGGCCAGTCGGGCGCCGGCGGCGGTGAGCCAGTGGGCCGCCCGGTGGCGGGCGTCGGCCGGGTCCCCGGACAGCCCGGTGAGGGTGAGCGCGCCGGGGTCGGAGGCCTCCCCGGCGACGACCCGGGCGGGGACGCCGGCCCGCTCCGCGCGGGTGAGGACCTCGCCGACCGCCTTGCCGAGCAGGCTGGTGCGGTCGAATCGGCCCTCGCCGGTGATCACCAGGCCGGCCCCGGTGAGGGCTTCGTCGAGGCCGGTCAGCTCGGCCACCGCCGCCGCGCCGGGGACCACCTGCGCACCCCAGGCGGTCACCAGGCCGTAGGCGGTGCCGCCGGCCGCGCCGGAGCCGGGGAGGGCGGGGTCGCCCCCGAGCAGGTCGGCGAAGCGGCGCAGCCCCGCCTCCAGGACGGCGATCCGGGCCGGGTCGGCACCCTTCTGCGGCCCGTAGACGGCGGCCGCCCCGGTGGGGCCGAGCAGCGGGTTGGTCACGTCGGTCAGCAGCCGGACGCCGCCGGGCGGGGCGGCGCGCAGGGCGGTGCGGTCGAGCCGGGCGGCCCGGGTGAGGGCGCCGCCGCCGTCCGGGAGGTCGGCGCCGGTGTCGTCCAGCAGCCGCAGGCCGAGGGCGGCCAGCAGCCCGGCGCCGCCGTCGGTGGACGCGGAGCCGCCGAGTGCGACGGTCACCTGCCGCGCGCCGGCGTCCAGTGCGGCGGCGATGGTCTCGCCCGTGCCACGGGTGCCGGCGGTGAGCGGGGCGAGGGCGCCGCCGAGCAGCGGCAGGCCGCCGGTGTCGGCGAGTTCGACCAGCGCGGTGCCGTCCGGCAGCAGCGCGTAGCGGCCGGTGACCGGCCCCCCGTCGGGGCCGGTGCAGTCGGGGACCGGGTACGGGACGGCGCCGGGGAGGGCGGCCGCGAGCGCGTCGAGGGTGCCCTCCCCGCCGTCGGCCATCGGACGGAGCAGCAGCTCGTCGTCCGGCCGCACCGAGCGCCAGCCGGCGGCCAGCGCCAGGGCGGCGTCCCGGGCGGTGACGGTGCCCTTGAAGGAGTCGGGCGCGACGACGACTCTCACGGCGAGGCCAGGTGCGTCAGGTGCCGCTCGATCAGGGTGCGCAGCGTCAGCTCGCCCGGGGTGTCCCAGATCTCCTGGTTGAAGATCTCGACCTCGATCCAGCCCTCGTACCCGGCGGCGGTGACCAGGTCGGTGAGGGTGCGGAAGTCGATGTGGCCGTCACCGACGTGGCCCCGGCCGAGCAGGGCGTCGGCGGGCAGCGGCAGGGTCCAGTCGCACACCTGGTAGGAGGCGATCCGGCCCTCTCGACCGGCGCGGGCGATCTGCTCGGGCAGTGCCGGGTCCCACCAGACGTGGTAGCTGTCGACGACGACGCCGACCTGCCGGGCGGGGTGCGGGGCGGCGAGGTCGAGCGCCTGGGCCAGGGTGGAGACCACCGCCCGGTCGGCGCAGAACATCGGGTGCAGTGGCTCGATCGCCAGTCGCACACCGAAGTCGCCCGCGTGCGTGGCGAGTTCGGCGAGCAGGTCGGCGACGGCGGCGCGGGCGCCGACCAGGTCGCGGCTGCCGGCCGGCAGGCCGCCGACGACCAGGACCAGGGTGTCGGTGCCGAGTTCGGCGGCCTCCTCGATGGCCTGGAGGTTGTCGGCGAGCGCGGCCCGGCGCCGCTCGGGGCCGTCGGCGGTGAGGAAGCCGCCCCGGCAGAGGCTGCTGACGGCGAGTCCGGCGTCCCGGCACAGCTTCGCGGAGCGGGCCAGGCCGGTTTCGGCGACCTTGTCGCGCCAGAGCCCGATGGCCGGGATGCCGGCGTCCACGCAGCCCCGCACGGCCTCCGGAAGGCTCCAGCCCCGGGTGGTGATCTGGTTGAGCGACAGCCTCGCGAGGCCGTTCGCCGCGCCGGCGCCGCTCATGCCGCCACCCCCGCGACGGCGAGCAGCCGGCGCATCCGGTCGGCCGCGAGATCCGGGTCGGGGAGCACGGCGGCGGCGTCCGCGAGCCGGAACAGTTCCACCAGGTGGGGCACCGAACGTCCGCTCTGCGCGCCGCCCACCATGGTGAAGTGGTCCTGGTGGCCCGCCAGCCAGGCGAGGAAGACCACGCCGGTCTTGTAGTGGAAGGTCGGCGCGGCGAACAGGTGCCGGGCCAGCGGCACGGTCGGCGCGAACAGCTCCTCGTAGCGGTCGAGGTCGCCCTCGTCGAGCGCCCGCAGCGCCGCCGCGGCGGTGGCCGCGATCGGGTCGAAGACGCCCAGCAGGGCGTGGCTGTGGCCGTGTTCGTCGCCGCGGATCAGCTCGGGGTAGTGGAAGTCGTCGCCCGTGTACATCCGCACGCCGGCCGGCAGCGCGCGGCGCAGGGCGATCTCCCGGTCGGAGTCCAGCAGGGAGACCTTGATGCCCTCGATCCGGTCGGCGTGCGCGCCGATCAGCTCCAGCACGGTCGCGGCGGCCGGGTCGGGGTCGGCGGAGCCCCAGTAGCCGGCCAGCGCCGGGTCGAACATCTCGCCGAGCCAGTGCAGCAGCACCGGCCGCTCGCAGGCGGCGATCAGCTTGCCGTAGACCTCCAGGTAGTCCTCCGGGCCGCGCGCGGCGGCGGCCAGGGCGCGGCTGGCCATCAGGATCGGCTGCGCGCCGGCCTCCTGGACGACGGTCAGCTGCTCCTCGTAGGCGGCGCGGACGGCGTCCAGCGGGTGGGGGCCGGGAGCGAGCTGGTCGGTGCCGACGCCGCAGGCCAGCAGGCCGCCGCAGGCGCGGGCCTCGGCCCCGGAGCGGGTGATCAGCTCGCGGGTGGCCGGCCAGTCGAGGCCCATGCCGCGCTGGGCGGTGTCCATCGCGTCGGCCACGCCGAGGCCCAGCGACCACAGGTGTCGGCGGAAGGCGAGGGTGGCGTCCCAGTCGACGGCGGCGGGTGCGCCGGGGGCGTTGTCGCCCAGCGGGTCGGCGACCACGTGGGCGGCGGCGAAGGCCGTCCGCGAGCGGGCGGGGGCGGGCGGGGCGGGCAGGACGGCGGGCTCGCGCAGCCGGAGCCGGCCGTGGCCGGGCAGGTGGATCTCGGTCATGGTGTCAGCGCATTCGTCTCGTCGGCGGGCGGCTGCGGGGCGCTCGGGTCTCCCCGGCGGCCGGGTGCTCGGTGGCCGGCCCGGATGCGGCCGGCGGCCGTCACAGGGACAGCTCGGGGACGTCCATCCGGCGTCCCTCGCGGGCGGAGCGCAGGCCGAGTTCGGCGAGCTGCACGCCCTTGGCACCCTCCAGCAGGTCCCAGTGGTACGGGGAGCCGGTGGTCACGTGGCGCAGGAAGAGCTCCCACTGCGCCTTGAATCCGTTGTCGAACTCCTCGTTGTCCGGCACCCGCTGCCACTGCGCGCGGAACGGCTCGGTCGCCGGCAGGTCCGGGTTCCAGACCGGCTTGGGGGTCGCCGCGCGGTGCTGGAAGCGGCACTCGCGCAGCCCGGCGACCGCGCTGCCCTCCGTGCCGTCGACCTGGAACTCCACCAGTTCGTCGCGGTCCACCCGGACCGCCCAGGAGGAGTTGATCTGGGCGGTGATGCCGCCCTCCAGCTCGAAGACGCCGTACGCGGCGTCGTCGGCGGTGGCCCGGTAGACCTGCCCGCGCTCGTCGGTCCGCTCGGGGATGTGGATGGCGGTGTGCGCGTACACGGAGCGGACGGGGGCGATGATGCCGTCCAGCACGTAGCGCCAGTGCGGGAACATGTCGAGGACCATGCCGCCGCCGTCCTCGGCGCGGTAGTTCCAGGACGGCCGCTGGGCCTGCTGCCAGTCGCCCTCGAAGACCCAGTAGCCGAACTCGCCGCGCACGGAGAGGATCCGGCCGAAGAACCCGCCGTCCACCAGCCGCTTGAGCTTGCGCAGGCCGGGGAGGAAGAGCTTGTCCTGGACGGCGCCGTTGCGCACCCCGGCGTCGCGGGCGAGGCGGGCGAGGTCGAGCGCGGCCTCCAGCGACTCGGCGGTGGGCTTCTCGGTGTAGATGTGCTTGCCGGCGGCGATCGCCGTGCGCAGCGCGGTCTCCCTGGCGGGGGTGACCTGGGCGTCGAAGTAGATCTCGGCGAGCGGGTGGGCGAGGGCCTCGTCGAGCGAGGTGGTCCAGTGGGTGAGGCCGTGCCGGTCGGCGAGGTCCTTGAGCTTGTCGGCGCTGCGGCCGACCAGGATCGGCTCGGGCCACAGCGTGTCGCCGTCGCCGAGCGGCAGGCCGCCCTGATCGCGGATGGCGAGGATGGAGCGGACCAGGTGCTGGCGGTAGCCCATCCGGCCGGTGACGCCGTTCATGACGATGCCGATCACCCTGCGGGGCATGGGGGTTCTCCGATTCGTTGCTGGTGCGGGGAGCACGTGGTGCGAGGGACGTGCTGAGAGGAGCGTGCTGCGGGGCCGCGCGGCACGGGGGCGCGGCGCGGGGTCACGCGGTGCGGTGTCCGTCCTCGGCGAGGACGGGGTGGGCGAACGGATGCCCGGCGGTGTAGCGGGCGAGCTCGTCGGCGGCGGCGGCCGCCATCCGGTGCAGCTCGCCGCCGAGCGAGCCGGCCACGTGGGGGGTGAGGAAGACGTTCGGCAGCTCGTAGAGCGGGGAGTCGGCGGGCAGCACCTCCGGCTCGGTGACGTCGATGACGGCGTCGAGGCGTCCGGAGGCGGCCTCGCGCACCAGTGCTTCCTGGTCGACCAGGGAGCCGCGCGAGGTGTTGACCAGGGTGGCGCCGTCGCGCATCAGGGCGAGCCGGCGGCCGTCGATCAGGTGCCGGGTGGCCGGCAGTTCGGGGGCGTGCACGCTCACCACGTCGGAGGCCGCGCAGAGTTCGTCCATCTCCACGGCGCGGGCGCCGAGCCGGGCGGCCTCGGCGGGGTCGACGTACGGGTCGTGGAGCAGCAGGTCCAGGTCGTGCGGGCGCAGCAGTTCCATCACCCGCCGGCCGATCCGGGAGGCGCCGACGATGCCGACGGTGCGCCGGTAGTTGCCGGCCGCCCCGTACGCCAGCTGCCAGTCGTGGGGGGCGCGGCGGCGCCGGTACTCCTCACGGATCGGCAGCAGCCGCTTGTTGGCGAGCAGGACGACGGCGACGGTGTACTCGGCGACCGGCAGGGCGTTGGCCCAGGCCGCGGAGGTGACCTTGAGGCCGTGGCGCCAGCAGGCGTCGGTGATGTGGTGTTTGACCGAGCCGGCGGCGTGGATGACGGCGCTCAGCCGCGGGGCGCCGGCCAGCACCTCCTCGTCGATCGGCGGGCAGCCCCAGCTGGAGACGATCACCTCGGCGTCGGCGAGCGCCGCGCGGGCCTCGGGGGTGGTGAAGTCGTCAAGGACGAGTGCCGGGTCGAGGTCGGCCAGGGCGGTGAGCCGGGCCATGGTGTGCGGGTCGATCAGGCGCCCGGCGAGCTCGCGGTGCATGGCGAGGACGGCGCGGGGGCGGCTGGCGGGCCGGCCGTCGGGCACGGTGGTCTCCCGGTCGGGCGTAGGGGCGGGCGTGGTGGCGGTGCCGGTCGCGGCGGTGGCGGGGTTCGGGCTCACTTGACGCTCCCCGCGGTCAGGCCGGCCTTCCAGTGCCGCTGGAGCAGCACCAACGCGAGGACGAGCGGCACGACGGCGAGCAGCGAGCCGGTGATGACCAGCGGGTAGTACTCGGGGAAGGCCTTGGTCTGGGCGTTCCAGCTGAACAGGCCGAGGCTGACCGGGAAGAGCCGGCTGTCGGAGAGCATCACCAGCGGCAGGAAGAAGTTGTTCCAGATGGCGGTGAACTGGAACAGCAGGACGGTGACGAAGCCGGGCATCACCATCCGCAGCCCGATCGACCAGAAGGTCCGCAGCTCCCCGGCGCCGTCCATCCGGGCGGCCTCCAGGACCTCGTTCGGCACGTAGCCGGCGCAGAACACCCGGGCCAGGTAGACGCCGAAGGGGTTGACCAGCGAGGGCAGGAAGACCGCCCAGAAGGTGTTGACGATGCCGAGCTCGGAGGCCAGCAGGTACATCGGCAGGGCGAGCGCGGTGGTGGGCACCAGCACGCCCAGCAGCACGAGGCCGAACACCTTCTCCTTGCCGGGGAAGCGGTAGACGTGGAAGGCGTAGCCGGCCGCGACGCACACCAGCGCGCACAGCAGCGAGCCGATCCCGGCGTACAGCAGCGAGTTCAGGTACCAGCGGAAGTAGATGCCGCCGCCGGTGGTGGCCAGGTCGTGCAGGTTCTGGCCGAGCCGGAAGTTGTCGGCGCCCAGGGCGTTGCCGCCGAGCAGGTCGGCGGTGTTCTTGGCGGAGGCGGTGAGCAGCCAGCCGAGCGGCCACAGGGTGTAGACGGTGGCCAGGACCAGGGTGCCGTTGACGGCGGTCTTGGAGAGTGTCCAGGGGCGGCGCGGCCGGGCGGCGCGGGCCGGGCGGCGGGGCGGGGCGCCGCTGGGGCGGGTGGCGGTGGTGGTCATGCGTCGGCCTCCCGCCGGCGGTCGGAGCGGCCCCGGGTGAGCCGGGTGACGGCGAAGGAGAGCCCCGCCGCGGCGAGGGCCAGCAGCACCGAGGCGGAAGCGGCGAGCCCGTAGTCGTGGCGTTCGAAGGCGGCCGTGTAGGCGTACATGTTCGGGGTCCAGGAGGAGGTGACGCCCGGTGAGGTGCCGTAGAGGATCATCGGCTCGGTGAACAGCTGGAGCGAGCCGATGACGGTGAACAGGCCGACCATGGCGATCGAGGGCCGGATCAGCGGCACCTTGATGTTCAGGGCGGTGCGCAGCTCCCCGGCGCCGTCGACGACGGCGGCCTCCAGCACGGAGCGGTCGACGGCCTGCAGCGCGGCGTAGAAGATGACCAGGTTGTAGCCGGTCCACTGCCACAGCGCCATGTTGACGACGGCGGGCAGCGGGTGGCCGAGCGGGTCGGGCTGGGTGCCCAGGGACTCCAGTGCGTCCAGTACGGGGCTGATGCCGGGGGTGTAGAGGTACATCCACAGCAGCGCGGCGATGATGCCGGGTACGGCGTGCGGGATGAACAGCGCCAGTTGGAAGAAGCGCCGGGCGCGGGCCAGCGTGGAGTCCAGCAGCAGGGCCAGGACGAGCGCCAGGCCGGTCATCAGCGGGATGTAGATCAGGCAGTACTGGGCGGCGGTCAGGAAGCCGCCGCGGAAGGCCGCGTCCGACAGTGCCCGGGTGTAGTTGCCGAGCCCGGTGAAGACCGTCTCGGCGTCGCCGAAGCCGAGGCCGGAGCGGTGTTCGGTGAAGAGGCTGAGCCGGATCGCGTAGCCGATCGGGATCAGCGTGCACGCGGTGAAGAGCAGGAGGAACGGGGCGAGCAGCACGGCCGGTGCCCCGTACCGCCCGCGCCACCGGCCGGCGGTGGCGCGGGTGGTACGGCCTGGATGGGTGCCGGTGGTCACTGGGCGACCTTCAGTCCGCGGTTCTTGAACTCGGCGAGGGTGGCCTGCTGCGCGGCGGTGAGCGACTCGTCGATGGTGCCGGTCCGGCCGGCGACCTTGCCGAAGGAGTCCTTCAGCGAGCCGTTGGTGACGCCCATCGCCGGGCCCCAGGTCCAGCCCGGCTTGACGGACTTGGCGGCGTCCGCGTAGAGGGCGTAGAGGTCCTGGCCGCCGTAGAAGTCGGTGTTGAAGGCCTGCTTGGCGGCCGGCACGAGCTCGGTGGCGGCCGGGTAGGCGGAGGAGGTGCCGGAGGAGATCCGGGCCTTGAAGCCGTCCGCGGTGGTGGTCGCCCAGGTGGCGAACTCGACGGCGGCCTTGGCCTTCTTGCTGTCCTTGGACACGGCGAAGGTGGTGCCGCCGAGCATGCCGCTGGCGGGGCTGCCGTCCCAGCTGGGCATCGGCGCGGCCGCCCAGGTGCCGTTGACCTCGGGGGCGGTGCCGAGGTTGGCCTTCAGGACGCCGCCGCCCCAGGTGGCGCCGAGGTAGCCGGCCGTCTCGCCCTTTTGCAGGGAGGCGGTCCACTGCTGGCTGAAGGACGGCATGACGCGCACGAGGTCCTCGTCGGCCAGCTTCTGCCAGTAGTCGGCGACCTTGCGGGTCTCCGGCCCGGTCAGGTCGGCCTTCCAGGCCTCGTCGGCGGCGGCGAACCAGTGGGCGCCGTTCTGCCAGGCCATCGCCTCGAAGGTGGTCGGGTCGTCGGGGAAGAAGGTGGCGATGCGGGTGTCGGGCTGGGCGGCCTTCAGCTGCTGCGCCGCGGTGCGGAACTCGTCCCAGGTCTTGGGGACGGTGATGCCGGCCTTGGCGAAGAGGTCCTTGCGGTAGTAGAAGACCTGGGGGGAGGCGTCCAGCGGCAGGGCCCAGGTGCGGCCGCCGAGCGAGGTGAGTTCGACGGCCTGCGGCAGGTACTTGGCCTTGAGGTCGCCGTCGACCAGCTTGCTGATGTCCTGGACGGCGCCCTGGCTGACGAAGTCCGGCAGCTGCGGGTACTCGACGTTGAAGACGTCGGGGGCGTTGCCGGCCTTCACCGCGTTGGAGAGCTTGGCGTAGCCGCCGGCCGCGCCGGCCGGGATCTCCTCGAAGACGACCTGGATGTTCGGGTGGCTCGCGTTGAACGCGGCGACCACGTCCTTGGTGCCCTTCGCCCAGCCCCAGAAGGTCAGGCTGACCGGCTTGCCGTCGTCCGCGGCGGTGGCCGCCGCCCCGTCGCCGCTGCTGCCGCAGGCGGCGAGCAGGGTGACGCAGAGCGCGGCCGAGGTGGCCGCGGCGGCGGTGCGGAGGGCTCTGCGCCGGGAGAGGGGGGTCGAGCGCATCGGTGGGCTCCTTAGGACGAGGGTGCACAGGGCCCGGAAACGGTCGGCTCCGGCCGGGACCCGCAGAGGGTGGGGGCGATTGGCTGTCATCCTGAGCAGATAGGCGATCGGAGTCAAGAGATTTGGATCAAATGATCTGACATGATCGACCTGCCGGGCCTCCGAAGCCGCCCTTGCGATCACTGGAATGCCGGAAAATCGGGGCAATACGCTGCCGCGGCGACAACATCACAATCCGATCAAGCCGTTCATTTGATCGCTCCAGCTTGACGAACGATCAGGCACTACCTAGATTCCGGCCCACCACCCGATCACGGAGGACCTCATGCGCCTGCCCCCGGAGGACCGCGACCTCAGCCCGCACACCGGCTGGACCAGGGAGCACTGGGAGGCGGTGGCCGACGGCCTGCTGACCGCGGTCCTCCCCCACGCCAGTCCCGCCGGGGCGCTGATCGACCTGCCCGGCCCCCGCCCGAGCCGCTCCGGGCGCCGCTCCGACGCCCTGGAGGGCTTCGCCCGCACCTTCCTGCCCGCCGCCCTGCGGGTGGCCGGCGCGGGCGGCACCGATCCGCACGGCCTGCTGGCGCACTATGCCGCCGGACTCGACGCCGGCACCCGCACCCCCACCGGCGAGCGCGACCTCGCCGACGGCGACCGCGAGTCCTGGCCGCTGATCACCGACCGGGGCCAGGCCATGGTCGAGGCCGCCTCCATCGCCTTCGCCCTGCGCCTGACCCGCCCCTGGCTCTGGGACCGGCTGTCCGGGCCCGTCCGCGACCGGGTCGGCCGCTGGCTCGCCGACGCCCTGCACCGCGTGCCCAACGACAACAACTGGCAGCTCTTCCCGCTGTCCGTCGGCGGCTTCCTCGCCGAGGCCGGCATCGCCGAACCCGAGGCCCGCGCCGCCGTCCGCCGCGGGCTGGAGCACATCGACCGCTGGTACCTCGGCGACGGCTGGTACACCGACGGCCGCCCCCGCGCCTTCGACCACTACAACGGCTGGGCCCTGCACCTGTACCCCGTCCTGCACGCCCACCTCGCCGGCGACCGGGCCCTGGGCGCCGTGTACGGCGAGCGCCTCGCCGCCCACCTGGCCGGCTACGCCCACACCTTCGGGGCCGACGGCGCGCCCGTCCACCAGGGCCGCTCGCTCACCTACCGCTTCGCCGCCACCGCCCCGCTCTGGGCCGGGGCTCTGACCGGCCACACCCCGCTCGCCCCCGGCACCACCCGCCGCCTCGCCTCCGGCGCCCTGCGCCACTTCCTCGACCGCGGCGCCGTCGACGACCGGGGCCTGCTCACCCTCGGCTGGCACGGACCCGACCTCCGGCTCGTCCAGGCCTACTCCGGCCCCGCCTCCCCGTACTGGGCCGGCAGCGCCTTCCTCGGCCTGCTGCTCCCGCCCGGCCACCCGGTGTGGACCGCGCCGGAGGGACTCGCACCCGTCGAGGAGCGCGACACCGTCCTCGCCCTGCACGGGCCCGGCTGGCTGGTGCAGTCCACCGCCGCCGACGGCCTGGTCCGGCTGCACAACCACGGCAGCGACGACCAGCCCGCCGACGCCGTGGGCCCGGACGACCCGTACTACGCGCGGCTCGCCCACTCCACCGCCACCGGGCCGGCCTTCGAGGGCCCCGCCGACAACCACCTCGCCCTGCTGACCGACGCCGGACCCACCGAACGCGGCCGCGTCCACCCGCTCGGCACCGGGCCCGGCTGGGCCGCCTCCCGCTGGCACCCGCGCGTCGGCGGCCGTGAACTGCCCGGCGTCACCGTCACCTCGCTCACCCTGGCCCACGGCGCCGAGGAGTTCCGGGCCCACCTGGTCACCGGCGGGCCGGCCGGCACCCCGGTCACCCAGACCGGCTGGGCCGTCGCGGGCCGGGGCGCCGGGCAGCGTGCCGGTGCCGGAGTGCGGGCCGACGGCGGGCAGCGCGCCGGTGCCGGAGTGCGGGCCGACGGCGGGCTCGCCTCGGAGCTGCACGCCCTGCGCGGCTTCACCACCGCCGGCGCCGAGCACGTCCCCGGCGGTACCGCGTTCGGCCCCGAGGCCGCCCTGCCGGTGCTCACCGGCGAGCTTCCCGCCGACGGCCCGGCCCTGTTCGCCTGCGCCGCCCGGCTCACCGCCGTCGCGCGGCCGCCGGCGCTCGCGGACACCGTCGAGCTGACGGCCCGGCCGGACGGGCAGGACCCGGAGGCCGTCCTGCTGACCGTCCGCCTCGCCGGCGCACCGGGCCTGCGGATCCGCCTGGCACCCGCCGCCGTCACCGTCCACCCCGCCGAAGGGGACTGAACCGCCGTGCCCCTCGCCCTCGCCACCCTCGGCCTGCCCGGGACGCCGCTCGACCGGGCCGCCGCCCTCGCCGCCGAACACGGCTGGCACGGCCTCGAACTGCGCTGCGCCGACGACCAGCCGGTCCGCCTCGGGCTGGACCCGGACGAACGCCGCCGCGCCGCCCGCCTGCTGTCCACCGCCGGGGTCCTCCCGCTGACCCTCGCCTCCTACGTCGGCGTCGCCGCGCCCGGGCCGGACGCGCCGGTGCTCGCCGCGCTGACCGCCCACCTGCGGCTGGCCGCCGACCTCGGCTGCCGCCACCTGCGGGTCTTCCCGCACGGCGGCCCCGGCCCGGCGGCCGAGGCCGACGAGCGCGCGGTCCGCCGCCTGCGCGCGGCGGCCCCGCGGGCGGCGGCCCTCGGCGTGCGGATCCTCGTCGAGACCCACGACTCCCACCGCGCCGGGGCAGCCCTGGCACCCCTGCTGAACCGGGTGGACCACCCCGCGGTCGGAGCGCTCTGGGACCTGCTGCACACCTGGCTGGCCGGCGAGACCCCGGCACAGACCCACCGCGCGCTCGGCCCCCACCTCGGCTACGCGCAGGTCAAGGACGTCGCCTCGGCGGACGACCTCACCCCGCTGCCGCTCGGCACCGGAGTGCTGCCGATCGCCGACTGCCTGCACCTGCTGCCGCCCGGCACCTGGGCGGCCTGGGAGTACGAGGCCCCCTGGCACCCGCGCGCCGCGCCCCTGGCACCGCGGCTGGGCGGCGGGGCGCGCCACCTGTCCGCACTGCTGCCGGGCTGAGGGCGCACACGGGTTCCTCAGGCCCTGTCCGGCCGAGGCGGCGCCGCGCCCCTCACCCCAGGGTCGCGGCGCCCGTCCGCGGGGCCGTCCGCTCGGCCCCGCAGGAAGCGCGCACGCGCAGGACCGGGAGCAGCGCCGTGCGGTGCACCGGCAGCTCGGCGCCCGCCGCCAGGCGGCGCAGCAGCAGGTCGACGGCCGCCGCGCCCACCGCGTGCTTGGGCGGGGCGACGGCGGTCAGCGGGGGCGCGGCGAGCGCGGCGAAGACGTCGTCGTAGGCGACCAGTGCCATGTCCGCGGGCACCGCCAGGCCGTGCGCGCGCAGCAGCGGCGCCAGCCGCAGCGCGTCCTGGTCGTTGTGGACGAGCAGCGCCCGGGTCCCGGACCGCGCGGCCTCGGCGATCCGTGCCACCAGCGGCTCGGGATCGGCCGGCAGGTTGCCCGGCCCGAGCATGTCCAGCGCCGGCAGGTCGGGCAGTCCGAGCAGCCGGGTGCCCTCCCGGTATCCGGCCCGCACCTCGGCGGCCGTCCAGGAGTCGCCGCGGGCGGCCAGCAGCACGCTCCCGTGGCCGAGCCCGGCCAGGTGGCGCAGGGCGCTCAGGACCCCGTGCCGGTGGTCGGAGGCCACGGTGTCCAGTCCGGCCCCGGGGCCGTCCGGGGTGGGGGAACGGCGCTCCACCAGCACGGCGGGCACCGGCAGGGCGTCCAGCCAGGCGTAGTCCTCGGCCGTCCGGCCCGGGACCAGCCCCGGGGCCAGCAGCAGGCCCTCGGCTCCGGACTCCAGCAGGCGTTCGGCCTGTAGCCGGTCGCCGCCCGCCCCGTACGGGGCGATGCCCAGGACCAGCCGGGCCCCGGCGGCCGCGGCGGCGGCCCGGGCCCCGGCGATCACCTCGTCGAAGTAGGAGCCGACCGAGGGCACCAGCAGGCCGAGGGCGCGGCCCTGCCCGGGGCTGGGGGCGAGCGGCGGCCCGGCGCCGTCGTCCGGGCGTTCCAGGGAGACGAAGCCGTGCGAGCGGGAGAGCCGGCCGGCGTCGGCGAGCGCGGCGACGTCCCGGCGGACCGTCACGGCCGGGATGCCCAGCCGGTCGGCCAGCTCCGTGAGGCGGACCCGCCCGCCGAGCTCGCCGACGGCCGACACGATCAGCCTGCGGCGCTCTTCCCCCGAGATGGCCATTCCGGCCTCCATCCGTCGTGCCGGCCGACGCGTCGTCCGGAAGCGGTCAGCCGATGATATTCCGATCGAAGAGTATCGTTCGATCGGAAATTGATCAATAAAGCCGATGATCGCCGATCGATTGACCGTGCGATCACCGAACTCCTAGGGTGACCACGGTGGCCGCCGCCGATCCGCCCGCGGCCACCCGCGCAGCCGTGCGCCCGGACCCACCGAGGTCCCCACACCCCCCTCACTCCCGCTCCCCTCCCGCGGAGGACCCGATGGCCGACCAGGCCCCCCACCCCGCCCTCACCACCGACGGCGACACCTTCCTGCGCGGCGGACGTCCGCACCGGATCGTCTCCGCCGCCGTCCACTACTTCCGCATCCGCCCCCAGCAGTGGACCGATCGCCTCACCCGGCTGCGCGCCATGGGCGTCAACACCGTCGAGACCTACGTCGCCTGGAACTTCCACCAGCCCACCCCCGGCCGCGCCGACTTCACCGGCGACCGCGACCTCGCCGCCTTCGTCCGCGCCGCCGGCGACCTCGGCCTCGACGTCATCGTCCGCCCGGGCCCCTACATCTGCGCCGAATGGGAGTTCGGCGGCCTGCCCGGCTGGCTGCTCGCCGACCCCGCGATGCGGCTGCGCCGCCTCGACCCGCCCTTCCTCGCCGCCGTGGACGCCTGGTTCGACCACCTGGTACCCGTACTGCTCCCGCTGCTCTCCTCCCACGGCGGCCCGGTGGTCGCCGTCGCCGTGGAGAACGAGTACGGCAGCTACGGCAACGACACCGCCTACCTCGAACATCTGAGGGACGCCCTGGTCGCCCGCGGCGTCGACGTCCTGCTGTTCACCGCCGACGGTGCCGAGGACGGCTTCCAGCTCGGCGGCCGGGTGCCCGGACTCCTCACCACCGGCACCTTCGGCTCCCGCCCCGAGGAGTCCCTCGCCTGCCTGCGCCGCCACCAGCCGGTCGGCCCGCTGGTCACCATGGAGTACTGGTGCGGCTGGTTCGACCACTGGGGCGCACCGCACCACGTGCGCGACGCCGAGGACGCCGCCGAGGTCCTCGACGCCCAGCTCGCCGCCGGCGCCTCCGTCAACATGTACATGGGCCACGGCGGCACCAACTTCGGCTGGTGGAACGGCGCCAACCACGACGGCACGAGCTACCAGCCGGACGTCACCAGCTACGACTACGACGCCCCGGTCGGCGAAGCCGGCGAACTCACCGAGAAGTTCCACCTCTTCCGCGCGGTGATCGAACGCCACCTCGGCCCCAACCCCCACCCGCTGCCGCCGCTGCCCGCCCGCCTCGCCCCCCGCAGCGCCCCCGTCACCGCCGGCCGCCCGCTGCTCGGCGCCGGCGGCGCCCTCGGCGAACTCTCCACCGCGCACCACCTCCCCGAGCCCCTCCCGATGGAGCGGCTCGGCCAGAACCTCGGCCTCATCCACTACCGCACCCGTCTGCGCGGCCCGCTCGCCCACGGTGAACTGCGGGTGGACGGCCTCGCCGACCGCGCCCAGGTCTTCCTCGACGGCGAACCCCTCGGCGTCCTCGACCGCAACCACCCCGAACAGGCCCTGCCGCTGCAGGTGCCCGAGGGCGGCGCCGTCCTGGAACTGCTCGTCGAGAACCTCGGCCGGATCAACTACGGCCCGCTGCTGCACGACCCCAAGGGCATCACCGGCGGTGTCCGGGTCGACCGGCAGTACCAGTTCGGCTGGGAGATACGCCCGCTGCCCCTCGACGACCTGACGGCCCTCGCCCTCGGCGCGCCCTCCACCGCCGACGGCCCCGGCTTCCACCGCGCCGAACTGACCGTCGACACCCCCGCCGACGGCTTCCTCGCCCTGCCCGGCTTCACCAAGGGCATGGTCTGGCTGAACGGCTTCGCGCTCGGCCGCTACTGGGACCGCGGCCCGCAGCGCACCCTCTACGCCCCCGCGCCGCTCTGGCGGGCCGGCGCCAACGAGCTGCTGGTCCTCGAACTCCACCGCCCGGGCGACCGCGTCGAACTGGTCGAGGGCCCCGACCTCGGCCCCGCCGTCCCCGAGGAGCGCTACGGCTCCTGACCCCTCCCGCCCCGCGGGCGCGCGCCGGCCCCCGGCCCGGGCCCGCGGGGAGCCCGCACCGGCCGTCCGCCCGGTGACCGAATGGTAGGTTCCTGTCCACCTCGACAGACCGGCCCACCGACAGGGAGTGCCATGCCGATCCCGGCGGACGATCGCCGCGCCCGCATCCTCGACACGGTGCGCGGCCTGGGCACCGTCCGGGTGGTGGACCTCGCCGAGCGGCTCGGCCTGCCCGCCGTCACCGTCCGCCGGGACGTCGCGGGCCTCGCCGACGCGGGCCTGCTCCGCCGCACCCACGGCTCCGTCTCCTTCGGCGGCCCCGCGGACGCCCCCGCCCCCGTGCCGCCCCGGCCCGCCGAGGCCCCCACCCTGGGCCTGCTCGTCCCCGCCGTGGTGCAGTACTTCGACGAGGTCATCGCCGGCGCGCGCACCGCCGCTGCCGAGGCCGGCGCGCACCTGGTCCTCGGCATCTCCTCCTACGAGGCCAGCGCCGACCGCGTCCAGGTCGACCAGCTCCTCGCCTCCGGCGCCCAGGGCCTTCTACTCGCCCCGAACTGGACCGCCGCCGACCGCCCCGAGGACCACGCCTGGACGGCCGAACTCCCCGTCCCCGCCGTCCTGCTGGAACGACGCCCGGCCCCCGGCAGCCCCGCCGCGGCCCTCGACGCGGTCGGCTCCGACCACCGCCACGGCGTCCTGCTCGCCTTGCGCCACCTCACCTCCCTCGGCCACCGCCGGGTGGCCCTGGCGGCCCGCACCGACACCTGGACGGCCTACCAGGTCCGCCTGGGCTACACCGACGCCTGCCGCACCCTCGACCTGCCGGCCGAACCCGTCATCGACGTCCGCACCCCGGCCGCCGGCGTCGACTCCGTCGCCGCCCGGCTCGCCGAGGCGGTCGCCGACGGGGTCCGCGCCGCCCTCGTGCACAACGACCAGGACGCCCTGCAGCTGCTGCCCCTGCTGCGCACCCGCGGCGTACGGATCCCCGAGGACCTCGCCCTGGTCGCCTACGACGACGTGTTCGCCGCCCTCGGCGCCCCGCCGCTGACCGCCGTGGCCCCGCCCAAGCGCGCCGTCGGCGCCGCTGCGGTGGACCTCCTGGTCCGCCGGCTGGCCGCCACCGGCCCCGCCCTGCCGGTGCACCACCTGGACCTCCTGCCGGACCTGACGGTGCGCGAGTCCTCCGGGGCCTGAGGGGGCGATGAAGGTGTACTTCATCCCCATTGGCCCGGCGCGGCTGAGCCGGTTCGAGGAGATCGGCCGCAGGCTCGGCCACCACGAGTGGGTCGTCGAGGACGGCAGTCTCAACATCTCGTCGGACCTGGAAGACTGACCGGGACATCGCTCCGGCGCCGGTGACGATCAGGGCCACCGGCGGGTACCCGGTCAGGGCCTCGGGTCGAGCGCGGGGCTGAGCCCGATGTCCTCTGACACGCGGTCCTGACCGATTGCCAAGTGATCCTGACCAGCGCGGTGAAGTGCTCACCGGTACGGGCTGTCACTGTCCCGCCGTACGCTCCCCCGAGCTGGAAGAGCCAGCCGGTCCGGGATTCCCGGGGCCGGCAGCGAGAAGGGTGCGGGACACGTGAGCTGGGATGTTGTCGCGGCGGACGAGCGGATCCGGTGGACATCGGAGCCGCTCCGCCGGGTAGGCCCGCTGCGGTTCGGGATGACGGCCGAGGAGGCCGAGCAGGCACTCGTCGGCGAGCTCGTGCCCAGCCCGTGGAGAAGGGTCCGACCGCACTACGGGTCCGTGGTGAGCAGCGAGTTCAATCTCCCTCGCGTGCCGGCCTTGGCGGCCGTCACCGCGTACTTCGACGCCGGGCGCCTGGTGGGCGTGGCGTTCGACGCGCGGCGCGGTCCCCAGGTCTTCCTGAACGGTCTGCCGTTGGTGGGGCGTGTGCCGTCCGAGCTGGTGGCCGACCTCACCGCGCACGCCGACACCCACGACGTCTATCTGCAGCACACCCAGCTGGGGGACCTGGCCTCGGAGGAGTTGGGGTTCTTCGGCTCCACCCAACGGGCCGGTGACGTACTCCTCACGAGGGCGATGCTGGTCGACTCCCGTTGGGCGGAGCGGATCGGCGACCACTCCGAGACCTATCTCCCCACCGCGGAGTGGCGGGACCGCATGTGGTGACCATGCCCTCCCCCTGGGCAGCGCGCTGGGTGCCGAGGCAGCGCCGGGAGCCCATGCTGCGGTGATCCACCCGGAAGGTGTCGACGAACGTCCCGGTCCCGGACGGCAGCCGCGGCGAAGGCTTCGGCCGCGACCGCAGGCTGCCGAGCCGGGGGCGGGGGCGCAGCGGGCCGGAGGGCGACCAGGCGTTCAACGCCGGGGGCGGGGCGGGGCGAGGGCCCCCGGCGCGCGTTGGGGGCCGTTGCCACCGCGGCCGATGTTTCGTCAGAATCTGTTGTGTGACGTAACACTCGGCCAGCAGGCCGGCCTGGGCACGGCCCGGGTGTGGCCGCGACCTGCCGAAGGCGGCCACCGGCCGCCCCGCCCTCCACTGCAGCCCGGCCTGCCGCCAGGCCGAACACCGCCGACGCCGCCTCGAAGAAGAACTCCCCGCCCTACGGGACGAGGCCCGCGCCCTGCGACGCGGCCTCGGCGGCGACGAACACGCCCAGCAGGCCTGCAGGAACTCGACAGCGGCCAGGTCCTGGTGTTCGTCCGCCACGCCCGCACCGCCCGGACCGCGCTCGACAACGCCTTCACCGTCCTCGAACTCCCCGCGCCATCCCCCGACCAGGCGGCTGGCGGGCACCAGGACGGGCCAGCCCCCGCGGGCCGCGGCAAACGCGTGCAGGTCCACGGTCAGCAGAGCCTCCCCGAGGCCCCGCTGACCGCCTTCCAGAACGCCTGCGGAGCCGGGGCGGGCGACCAGCTGTGCCCCTGGCCTGTGCCCGGTGTCGGTGGTCGCGCGTAGGGTCCGTGATCATGTTCAAGGGATGGTGGCACGTGGTGCCGGACGACGAGCGGCCGCAGTGGACGCTGGACCCCTACGTGAGCGTGGGACCGCTGCGCTTCGGGATGCGCGCGGCGGAGGTCGAGGACACGGTCAGCGGAATGACGGCGGACACCGGGCACCGCAGGTTCACGGGCCGTGGCAACGCCTGGGAGCTCGTCGAGGCCACCTACCGCGAGTTCGGCCTCCACTTGTACTACGACGGCCAGCGGCTCACGGGTGTCGTGGTCGACGCCCTGTGCGGGCCCCAGGTCCTCGCGGACGGCGTGCCGCTGGTCGGGCAGGTGCCCTCTGCGGTGGAGCGGTGGATGACCGAGCGTGCCGAGCAGCGGCCGCCGGACACCGAGCTCGCCTACATGAGCGCCGGCGTGCCCGCCTCGCGGTCCCTGGGCGTGACGGTCAACGTGCAACGGGAAGGCGACCGACTCCTCACCCGGCCGATCTTCTACCCGGCCGAGGCTCTCGACGACCTCTCCCACTGGCTACCGAGGGACACCTGGTCAATTCACGACTGAGCGCCGTAAGGGCAACCGCTCGCCGAAGCCGCCGACGCAGGATGCAGCGGCAGTTTCCTCGCCTTTGCTCCCGGGAGGCACGGCGGCCACGCGGAACCGGTAGGGGTCCAGGTTACCTCCCTACTGAATCAAGATCAACAGCATCGAGGGGCGATCCCTTCCTCCGCCTTTTGGTTTTCCCAACTGGGCTGAACAGCGGGCCCGGATTCTGCAAGTCCAATGGCCAACACATGATCAATTAACAAGATCTTTCAAAACAGCCGGGACGGAGCAGCCGTGAGCCGATCGGACGAAATCCGTGGACACCCGCCGCCGGGGTCCCGGCCGGAGAGCCGGTGGGCTGAACACTGACTGCCGCTCGGAACCGGCGAGCGCGAGGGAACGAGGAGACCTGGTGAACCACGGAATGAGCGTGCTGCTCCGGGCGATTCCGCTGCTCATGGGCGCGGTGTCGGCCGCGCTCGGCGGCTACGTCCTCGCGCACTCCACCGGGCCGAGCGCCCGGGTCGCGGGCCTGACGCTGGTCTTCCTGGCCGCCGTCTGTCTCTGCCTGTTCGCCGTCGCGGCGACCGTCGTGCGGCAACTGATCGGCCGTTTCGGCGCGTTGGACCGGATCGGCTACCCGGCGTTCGGCTTCGCGGTGTCCGGGGCCGCCGTCGGCTACGGGCTGGGCCTGCTGGCGGAGAGCCACCGGCCGGTGGCCGACTTCGTGGCCGGCGGCGTGGTCCTCGGCATCGGCCTGGTCTGCGTGTGCGTCTCGTCGGTGGCCGCGGTCGCCACCCGCTTCACGCTGATCGGGCAGAACGCCGTCCTGCCGGAGGGTTCCCCGCCGCGCTCGCCCGCGCCGTTCGGCCGGTCCGCGGCCCGGGCGCTGGTGGCGGTCCCGGTCCTTGCGGCCGCCGCCGCCTGGGCGTGGGCGACCGTCATGCTGGCCAACGGGGGCGGCGGGGACTCGGACGGGCGCTTCACGGCCGGGCACGTGGTGGTCGACCAGGCGATCATCTGCACCGCCCTGATCGGGCTGGTGATCACCCTGCTGCGGCAGATCCGGAACACCTACACCCGGCGGGAGCGGGTCTGGTGGCTCGTCCCGGCAGCCGTGCTCGGCGCCATGGACATCACCGGGGGCCTGGTCGTCGTCGCCCTGGACCCCCGGCCCGGTCAACTGGCCACCGGGTACGTGCAGATCGGGCTGGGTCTGCTGTGCTGGACGGTGCTGAGCGCGGTGCTGCTGCTCGCCCTCGGCTGGCGCCGTGCCGCGCCGCCGGCCGGCCGCGTCCCGCTGGTCCCGGTCGGCGCCACACTGCTGTGCCTGTTCATGTCGGCGTTCCTGTTCGAGTCGGCCGACCCGGACGTGACGGTCGCGGCCCGGGTCCTGGTCGGCCTCGGCGCCGTCTGCTTCTCGCTGTTCGCCGTGGTCTCCGTCCTGGAGGCCGGCGTCGCCGACCGGAACTGACCGGCCGCCCGAAGAAGCCGGCCGCGAAGGTGACACACGCGGAGAAAGAGGCCCGAAACCTCGCCGCAGCCACCCAGTACCGCGAGCGGGAAGGGCACCTCAACGTGCCGCGCAGACACAAGGAGACCCTGCGACTCACCGACGGGAGCACCGCCGAGATCGGCCTCGGCCACCAGGAGCCGCTCCGCTCCGAAACAGAACCAGAACGGCCACCCCACAGAGCGCCGGCCGACCGCGCGCAGCCGCCGGGGCGTCCCGGGCCGCCAGGTCTGATCGCGGGTCGGGACCGCAGTGCGGCAGTGCGGTACGGATCCTTCTGTCCAGGGGAAACGCGCGGCCGCCGCCGAGGTGGTCCGGGGATGAGCAACGATCCAACCACTGCGACCGGGATCATCACCCACAGACGGGAGATCAGCGTGATCGTGCGCATCATGGGCGAGGGCCAAGCAGAGCTGGCCGACGCCCACGTCGCCGAGCTGAACAAGCTCGACGACGAACTGCTCGCAGAGATGGAGGACGGCGACGAAGAAGGCTTCCGGAGGACTCTGGGGCCCTCCTGGACGCCGTACGCCGCCTGGGAACGCCGCTGCCGGACGACGCCTTGGAGCCCTCGGAGCTGATCCTGCCCGCACCCGATGCGTCCATGGACGAGGTCCGCGAGTGCTCGGCGACGACGGCCTGATCCCGGGCTGCCCCCGGCACCCCGGTCCACTGCGGGGACCGGGGAGCCTCACCCCCGGCACCCCTTCGCCGGTCAGGACTTCGCATGCGGCACCTGGTCCTCCCGCCACGGATCCGCCGGAACGCGGACCAGCGCGGCCACCAGCTCCCACTTCGACGGTGCAGCCAGCGGGCGGGGCCGATACGGGGACGCGGGATGCTCAGCGGAGTGCTTCGAGCAGGGGAACGGTCTGCTCCGGTCCGGGCAGGGCGTTGGTCTCGCGCTGAAGCCGCTCGGCGGCATGGCGGTAGCCTTCGTCGGCCAGTACCGCCGACACCGTCTCGCGCACCTCGTCCGGGGTCACGGCGACCGGGTCCAGCACCCGGGCGGTACCGAGTTCGACGCACCGCCGCGCGTTGTACGGCTGGTCCGCGCCGAGCGGCAACAGCACCGAGGGCAGACCGTGGGCGAGCGTGCCGAGCAGGCTCCCGGAGCCGCCGTGCGAGACCACCAGGCTGCATTGCGGCAGCAGTTGATCCTGCGGGACGAAGCGCTCGATCCGGACGTTCGGCGGCATTGGCCCGAACAGCGCGGGGTCGACCTGGGAGCCGACCGTCGTGACCACGTTCGCCGCGAGTCCCTGGAGCCCGGTCAGGACCCGGGCGAACAGCTCGGTGCTGGTGTAGACGGTGCCGAGCGTGAAGTACACGGTGGGGGTGTCCCGCACGGGGGCTGCGGGGACGGCCGGGCCCGGCCGGAACGCGAACGCGTGGGCGGGCAACGGGAAGCGCGGGTCCCGGAAGGCGTGCGGGGACGGCGACAGGACCACGTCCCGGTCCAGCATCGCGAGCCCAGGGTCGGCCGGCAGGCCGTACTCGGAGCGCAGCTCGTGCAGCGGCCCCGCGACGACCGCCTTGCGAAGGAAGCCCCCGGCGGCCAGCACGATGACGGTCGCACAGGGTATCCCGAGCACCTCGGCCGCGATCGAGCTGCCGAAGTCGACCTCGTCGCGCACCAGGACATCGGGCTTCCAATCGCGGGCGATGTCCAGCACCGCAGCAGCCTGCCGTCTCCCGCCGCGCCGGGCGAAGCCCTCGGCGAGCTGCCGCAGGTCAGCCGCCGGATCGGGTACGTCGACGGGCACGGCCGCCGCGCCCGCGGAACCCGCCGTACTCACCCGCGGCTCGCTGGTGGCGAAGGCGGTGAACCCGGCCGCCGTGATCTCGGCCGTTCTGCCGCCGCTGCCCGCGACCGCGACGGTGTGCCCGGCGGCCTGCGCCGCGCGGGCCACCGGGATGAGGGGGCGGAAGTGGCCACTGCCACCGATGAACGTGAACAGGATGCGCATCGGGCGAGGCTACCGAGCCGTCCGCGGGCAGAACGGCCAGCCCCTGCTCCCCTGACCACCCACAGGTTCTCCCGACCGACCCGAACATCGGTCCCAGATTCTGCAAACCCTCAGGCCACAGCCCATGAACGATCAATCACGGCAGCAGAACCACAGGCCAGACAACCAGGATCTCAAGTCCCAGATCCTGCAAGTCCCCTGCTCAACGCATGATCAGTCGACAGGATCTTTCAAAACGCCCGGAACGGAGCAGCTGAGCGGTCCGCTGGGCGCGCAAGGCATCCTCCCGTGAGTTGATGCGTCTCGGGCCCACTCTCATGAGCGGCCGGGCCGACGTACAGGACCGGACGGACAGAAGTGAGTGCATGGTCCGTGGCCCGCGCGGACACTGTCACGGCCTGGCTGGACTGCGGCCGGGTGGGCCCGTGGTGCAGCGCTCGGTGGGTTGAAGGGCGAGGCGATCGACCGCGTCCCGCGCGGGCTCCCAGGCGTCCAGGAGCAGCTCCTGCTGTGAGCGCAGGCCGGGCAGCAGGGTCACGGATGCGCCGTCGGCGCCGCGGCTGACCGCACCGTCGATGCCAAGGGCGGTGCTCCCGTGGACGGTGGCACCTGGACGGTCTCCATCAGCAGGCCGACGGCGTCGTGCGGGCCGGTACGCATCCGCCGGGCGGCACCGAGCCGGCCTTCGGCCGCGGCCTCTTCCTCGACGGCCGGCAGGGCGAGCGCCTCATCAGCGAGCCGCTCGCACGCCGGCGGTGCCGTCACCGCGTCGACGACGTGCCGGCTCCCGCGGGTGGCCTCCTGGCCGGTCTGCTCGGTCACCCGTGTCCGCTGACAGGCGACCTTGACCGACTGCCCGGCGAGTTCGATCGGATCAGGTGTAGACGTCCCGGCTGTACTCCTCGCGGCTCAGCTGGAAGTCACCAGGCCGATCACGGCGGAGCTCCTCGTACCGCTGTGTGAATACGTCGAGTGCTTCATGGAGCGTGCAGCCGGACGCGTCCCGGATCGCCCTGATCGCACGGCCTATCCGGCGGTCCAGGATGTCGCGGTCCACGCCCTCGGGCAGCTCTTCCATGAGCTGACCGTACCGACAGTTCGACTGCACCGGTCAATATCGCCCGTCAAACGGTCATGACCGCCTGTCGGACGACACCGCCGGCGAGACCGTCCGGGTCGTACGGGTGGCCTACTACGCGCCCGACCGGGGTCGGCGACGGCCTCGTCGATCGCGTCGGCGGAGTCCCGGTCGACGGCCGGGTGGACGCGGCCGCGGTAGGCGACGATGGCCCGTCGCCCGCCGGAGACTCTCCAAGGCGTCTCTGCCCGCCCGTGCCCATCGTGTTGAAGGAAGGGCGGCGGTCGGGCGGCGTGGCCGCCTTCCGGAGCAGGTGGTGCGCAGCGGCGGGCACGGGGGCGGTCGGGGCAGTGGCAACCGGAGGCCGTGCGGCTGCGTCCACCCGGATACGAACGGTCGCCCGACCATCGTTGCTCCTGGGGGGATTTCCGTACATGCCGATCAACGACGCCGTCTTTGCGCCACCGCCGCCCGGTGCCCTGACGCCCTGCCCGAGCTGCGCGCTGACCGACCAGGTCCGCAGTGTGCCGGCCGTCCACCTGGGCGAGCGGCGGAACGTCACCGTGCGCTCCTCCGGCCGCGACGGCCGCGTTGAGACCCGCGAGGAGGTCTCCGCCCTCGGCCGGGCCCTGGCGCCCGCGCCGCCCGCGGTCGGCACGGCGGTCCAGACGCTGGCATCCCTGGGCTTCGTGACGCTGGTCGGGGCGGTCTTCACCTTCGTCCAGGGGACCATGGCCCGCGCCGCGCCCGTCGCCCGGATGCCCGACCTCTCGCCGCCGGACTGGGTGACAGCGCACCCGGGGTTCCCGAACGACTTCCCCACCGACCTCCTCCCGGGCGACCATCCGAAGGCCGCTCCGGCTTCCCCCGCCACGCACACGGCGGCCGCGCTCGCCGACGCGAACGACGCGCTGGTCCCGCTCTGGGGGTCGTGTCTGATCCTGGCCGTCGCGATCGCCCTGCTGGCGGGCGCGACCGCGCTGTTCCTCGCCAGGCGGCGGCACCTGGCAGGCCGGCCCCGGGCCGAACGGCTCTGGAACCAGGCCTGGTACTGCGCCCGTTGCGGCACCACGCACTTCCCGCCCACCGCCGGCCAGGGAACAGGGCCGCTCGGCCTCGCGGAGTTCCGCAAGACGGTCTGGACAGCGGGCGGCTACGGCGACCTCGCCGACCGGTACCGGCCGTAGCCGGGTCCGACAGGACCCGAGAGGTCGGCGGGATCCAAGGGGTCGGCAAGCCGTGCTCCCGCTGACCACCCACCACTTCGCCGAAGGCAGGGAAGACACCGTGCGCCCGGACGGGCTGCTTCGCCACGGGCGCGCCAGCGGCTCCCGTCGGGCCGAGCGGCGGCGCGCGGGGACCCGGCGGGCGGACCGGCGGCGGCGGAGGGGACGGCCCCCGCCCGGCGGCCGGACGCGCCTACCTCGGCCCGACCAGCCCGCACTCGTACGCGAAGATCACCGCCTGCACCCGGTCCCGCAGGCCCAGCTTGGCCATGACCCGGCCGAGATGCTTCTTCACCGTGGGCTCCGCGAGACCGAGGGCGGCGGCGAGTTCCGTGTTGGTCAGGCCGCGGGCGGCCCCCAGCAGGACCTCCCGCTCGCGCGCGGTCAGCACGCGCAGCCGCTCCGCGTCTCCCCCGCCGCCGTCTCCGGCGGCGGGGAGCCGGTGGGCGAAGCGGTCCAGCAGCAGCCGGGTCACCCGAGGGGAGACCACGGCGTCCCCCCGGGCCACGTCGCGGATCGCCCCCAGCAGTTCCTCCGGCCGGCTGTTCTTCAGCAGGAAGCCGGAGGCCCCGGCGCGCAGCGCCTCGACGGCGTACGCCTCCAGGTCGAAGGTCGTGAGCACCAGCACCCGCGTCCCGGGCACCTCGCGCAGCAGCCGCCGGGTCGCCCCGATGCCGTCGGTGCCCGGCATCCGCACGTCCATCAGCACCACGTCCGGCCGCAGCCGCCGCGCCAGCTCCACCGCCGCCGCCCCGTCGGCCGCCTCCCCGACCGGCTCCATGTCCGGCTCGGCGCGCAGGATCATGCCGAACGCCAGCCTCAGCAGCTCCTCGTCGTCCACCAGCAGCACCCGGACGCTCACGGCGCGCCCCCGGGATCCAGCCGTACGAAGACCCGCCAGCCGCCGCCCGGCCGCGGGCCCGCCTCCAGCACCCCGCCGAAGGCCGCGGCGCGCTCCCGCATCCCCGTGAGACCCCGCCCGGACCCGGCGGATCCCGGCCGCCCGGTCCCTGCGGCCCGCCCGTCGTCGGTCACCTCGACCGTGACCGCCCCCGGCGCGCAGGACACCCGCACCTCGGCGCGCGACCCCTGCGGCGCGTGGCGCAGCGCGTTGGTCAGCGACTCCTGGACGAGCCGGTGCACCGTCAGCTGCGCCGCGGCCGGCACCCGGGCGGCCTCGCCGTCCACCCGCAGCCGGGTCACGAGGCCCGCCGCCTCCATCTGCTCGCACAACGCCCTGAGCTGCCCGATCCCCGGCGGCGACCGCCGGTCGTCCCCGGGCCCCGTGTGGGGACCGGCGTCGGGACCGGCGTCGGGACCGGCGTCCTGGAGCAGGCCCAGGGCCCGCCGCATGTCGGTCAGCGCCTGCCGCCCGGTCTCCGCGATCCGGGCCGTCACGGCGGAGGCGTCGGCCGGCCTCGCGTGCCCGAGCGCGTCCGCCAGCGCCACCACCACTGACAGGCCGTGCGTCACGCTGTCGTGCAACTCCCGTGCGATCCGGGCGCGTTCCTCCTCCACCGCCCGGCGCTCCCGCTCGTCGCGGTCCAGTTCCAGCCGCGCCAGCCGCTCCGCCCGCGCGGCCCGCCGGATCCGGGCGTTCGCCCCGAGCAGCGCGCTCGCGGCGACCGCCGCCGTCATCGCGGCGGCCGAGGCGGGGAACCGGCCCTCGGGCGCCCAGCGCGCCGCCGCCAGCACCGCCCCGGCCACCGCCACCAGAGCGGCCGCCCACGCCGACCGGTACGGCGCCCGCGCGGTCACCGTCCCGAGGGCGACCAGCAACGCCGCGTCGGCGGGCAGCTGAACGCCCAGCAGCCACTGCGCGAGCGCCGCGGCGGCGATCGCCCCGAACGCGGCCCGGGGTGCCCGCCGCCGCCACACCAACGGCAGCACCAGGGCGGTCTGCAGCGCGAAGCCCGTACCGTTCGCCACCCGCCCCGGCCCGAGTGTCACCAGGAACAGGGCCGCCGCGAGCGCGGCGTCCGCCACCAGGGGCGGCACCCGCCCCGGCAGCCGGGCGAGGGCTCCCGGCGGGCCCGTCCGTACCGCGCCGGTCTCGGTCATCGTGTCCGTCCTCGCGTCCGCGTCGTCCGGCGTCCTCGCCGGAGCCCCACGGTAGGGCCCTCGCACCCGCGAAGGCGTCCGCCCGCCGGCGGACATCGAGGGAGACCCCGGGACACCGGGGGCTCCTCCGCGCGGAGGAGCGAACGCGCGCCGGGGCGACCCGTGCCCACCGGCGGGATCGTCCCCCGGCAGGGCGCCCCGCACCCCCGGCGGCGGAACCCTGGTGACGACCCCGCAGCCGCACCGCCCGAGGAGTACGCGCCATGCCCCCGACCATGCCCCCGACCCGCCGCGCCCTGCTCGGCACGCTCGGCGTCGCCGCGCTCGCCACCGTGGCCGCCGCCCCCGCCCCGGGAAGCCGCTCCGCCGCCCCCGTCCCGCTGTGCCTGCCCGCGCCCACCGGGCCCTGGCCCGTCGGCACCGTCGCGCTGCACCTGGTCGACGACAGCCGCCCCGACCCCCTCCTCCCCGCCAAGCCCTACCGGGAGCTCATGGCCGGCCTCTGGTACCCGGCGGAACCCGGCGCCGGGCACCCGACGGCCCCCTGGCTGCCCCCGGCCGCGGCGGCCGACTGGGACGCGCACTCCGCACCGGCCCTCGGTGTCCCCGCCGGCGCCGCCGACTGGCGGGGGCTCAGGACCCACGCCCGTACCGGGGCGCCCGTCGCCCGCCGCGCCGGCCGGCTGCCCGTGGTGCTGTTCTCCCCCGGCGACGGCGGCTCGCGCGCCCTCGGCACCACCCTGGTCGAGGAGTTGGCGAGCCGCGGCCACCTCGTCGTCACCCTCGACTCCACGTACGAGGCCGAACAGGTCGAGTTCCCCGGCGGCCGTGTCGAACGAGCCCTCCCGCTCCCCGACGACCTCACCCCGGAGGTCGTCGCCGCCCTCCTCGCCGGGCACTCCCGGGCCCGCCTCGCCGACGCCCGCTTCGTCCTCGGCGCACTCGACCGCCTCGCCCGCGGGGACCGCCCCGACACCGGCACCGGCCCGCTCCCGGACGGGCTCGCCGAAGCCGCCGACCCGGCCAGGACCGGCGTGCTCGGGCAGTCCCTCGGCGGCTCCGTCGCCGCCCAGCTCGCCCACGACGAGCCCCGCGTCCGCGCGGCGGCCGACCTCGACGGTGCCCTCCTCGGACCCGTCGCCGACAGCGGCCTCGCCAAGCCCTTCCTGCTGATGGCCTCCGGTACGAAGACCCTGCGCACCGAGCCGAGCTGGGCCTCGTGCTGGGCGGCGTCCACCGGCCTGCGGCATGCCCTGCGGCTGCGGAACACCGCCCACGGCTCGTACACCGACCTCCAGGTCCTCCTGCCCCAGCTCGTCCACCGCCTCCCGGTCCCCGACGCGGCCGGACTCATCGGCACCGTCGACCCCCGGCGCTCCCTGGCCGCCCAGCGCACCGCCGTCGCCGCCTTCTTCGCGCGGTACCTGACGGGGCGGCCCACCGGCTTCCTCGATCGGCCCGGCGACGACTGGCCGGAGCTGGAGGTGCTGCGCTGAACCGGCCCGCCCGGCACCCCTTGTGGCGCCGGGCGGCCCGGGCGCGAGCACCTGCTCGACGCTGCTCGACGTCGGCCGGATCCACGCCGCCTTCGTCGCCGGCGCCCGCGCCCGCGCCCGCGGCGAGGCCTGCGGCCCGCTCGGCCTCGTCCCCGCCCGGAGCTGCCCGCCGGCCAGGCTGGGGTGTACCGGCCCGCCGCCGAGCCCGCGTACGCCGCGGGCTCGGCGAGGAGCAGCGCTGGCGTTCGTTCCCGCGGCTGCTGGTGGTCCTGGCCGGCACAGCGGACGCCGGGTCCGCTCGGCGGTGGCGGAGGAGCGGCCCGATCACGCGCCCGGGTGTGGTGCGGCTCCGTCCGGAGTACGGGGGGAGTTGAAGGTGAAGGCGCGCGGGGAGGGGCCGTTCGCGCGCAGGTCGGCCAGTCGCTCCAGGGCCTCGTCGACGTCCGGCAGGTGCCCGGCCGGGACCCACCACAGGACCAGGTGCGCCTCGACGTTCCGCTCGAACCACTCACGCCGCCGCCGCATCGCCTCCAGGTGCCCGCTGCGGTAGGTGAACTCCCACAGCGCCTCCCGGCTCTCCCACACCGACATGTTGACGATGACGTCCTCGCCCGCCGGGCGCAGGGCGGTCGCGTCGTCCTTCCCGTCCGCGGCGAGCCGCCAGACGAAACCGGGGGCGGTGTCGGCGGCGGCATTGACCGGGGAGACCAGATCGACGAACGGCGCGATGCGCGGGTCGTCGACGGGGTGGCGGAGCGTAGCGACGTTGAACTGGGCGAGGTGGTGGGAGGTCATGGCGCCATCCCAGCACGGGCCTTCTTTCTATGTCAATCAATATTGTTTTTAGAAGGCTCGACCACCACGCAGCACTCCCCGGGCCGGGCGTCCATCCGGGCATGGAGGGCGCCGTCCGCGCCGAGAAGTCCCTCCAGGAGGGCGAGGTTCATGCCGCAGACGAGGGGCGGGAAGCGCTCGGCGACGGAGTGGAAGGGGCAGTTGCGCATGCGAATGGCCCCCTCCTCCAGGTGGGGTTCGTACCCGCGGGCGGCCAGCAGCGCGACGGCCTCGTCGAGCCCCCCGCAGGGCGCGGCCGCTCCGCGCTCGGCCTCCCCCCGCCGCCGCGCGGCCGCGCGCAGCCCGTCGTCCAGCCCGGCCCGCTCGGCGGCCTCGGCGAGCAGTTCGGCGGCCGTCCGGTAGTCGCGCGCGGGCAGCGAGACCACCCGCTCGGCGCGCGTCCGCGTGTACACCTTCGCCGGCCGCCCCGCCCCCGGCCCCGACCGCCCGGTGAGCCTGCGGCTGCCGCTCTCCAGCAGCCCGGCCTCGACCAGCTTCTCCAGGTGGTGCGCCGCCAGTGTCCGCGCCACCCCGACGGCCTCCGCCGCCTCGTTCCGGCCCACCTCGCGGCCCTGGGCCGCCACGTACGCGTAGAGGCGGCGGCGCACGGGGTCGTGCAGGGCGGCGATCGCTTCGATGTGCTCCATGCGGCCATTCTAGGAACAATGGCCATTGGCGATAGAGGAGCCCACCGGCCGATGGTCAGACGGCCACGAGTTCGACTCGTTGCTCCAGAAGCACTGGAGGACGGTGCCGTGGTTCCCGGAGGAGGGGGCAGCCGAGGCGACGGGGGCGGCGGCGGGGAAGCCGGCGCGGGGAAGCCGGGCGCCTTCGACTGCGGCCCGGCCGCGCTCGCCCGGCACAAGGCGCGGACCGGATCGGCGACCGTGCCCCGCGGCCACGTCGAGCCGGTCCCCGAGGGCGGCGGCACGGCGGAGGTGAAGCCCGGGGCGCTCCTGTCGAACGCCGAGAGCAGGCGTGCGAAGCCGACCGGTGAGCGGTCGGAGCGGCTCGCTGCGCTCGGACTCCACTGGCGCTGACCCCGCCCGGCCCCCTACCTCAGCACTGCACGTCCACGGACGTGACCAGGACGTCCCGGTCCAGCCCCCGGGTCTGCCACGCGAAGACGGTGTCCGTCCGGAGGTTCTCGTAGTGAACGACGAACGTGTTGCCGTGGGCCTGGCCCAACCGGTAGTAGTCGTGGATCGGGTGTACGCCGCAGCCGTCCAGGTTCCAGACCGGGGTCGCCCCGCCCTTGGCGAGGGCGATGCACGCCCTGCCGTTGTCGCACTGACCGCTCCAGTACCCGCCGGCGGCGGAGGCCGGCCCGGCGGCGAAGACGACGGCGGTTCCGACGGCGGCGGCCAGCGCGGTGGATCGGCCCAGACGACGGGTGTTCGACTTCATTCTCGGACTCCTCTTTGAAGAACGGGTGTTCCACGCGGATTCAGTGAATGTTGTGTACGTACTTTTCGTCCTCGTGTAAGCCTGCCAGGCCGGGGCAGGCTCCCCCCAGTGGCAGTTCTGCGTATTGACACCGCCACCTGCCTGCGCCGTGCACGCCGACGCCAGGAGGGACAGTGCCCGACAACGCCCGGCATACCGCGCGCCTCTACCGGCGGATGCACGACCTGGCCGTGACGGTCTTGCACGAGCGGGACCCTTCCGCGCTCCACGGGCTCGTCCTGGCCGAACTGCTGCGCGCGTGCGATGCCGAGGTCGTCGTGTTCAAAGAGGGGGACTGGCGCATGGACGCGGGGCCCATGACCATCGCCACCGGCGGCGGCGCGGCCACCGCGCTCACCGATGAGAGGGCGTGCCGTCAGATCAGGACCGGACGCCCCTTCTCCGACTACTACGCGACGACGCCCGGCACCGTCCCGCTCACCGCACAGGAGATCGGCCGAGCACTGGATCTACGGGATGTCCGCAGGTTCGCCCCCGGCCGCCGCTTCGCCTTCGGCATTCCCCTGCCGGGCACCCACTCCCCCGTGCGCGGGTACGTGCTGCTCCGCCCGGACGGTGCGTTCACCGCCTCGGACTGCGCCTACGGAACCCGGATCCAGCCGCTGCTCCACGCTGTCGACCGGCAGTGGGAACTGCTGTCCCAGTGGCATGCCATGCGGCAGGCCCCGTCTTCCAGCGGCGAGGTGACCAAGGAACAGGCCCCGTCCGCCGACGCGGGGCTCACACCGCGTGAGGCGGCCGTCCTCCTTCTCCTCGCGGACGCGCTCACCGCCGCCGCGATCGGCCGACGCCTCGGCATCACCACCCGCACCGCCAACAAGCACATCGAGCGGATCTACCGGAAGCTCGGCACCCGCGACCGCGTCTCCACCCTCAACCGCGCCCGGATCGGCGGGCTTCTTCCGTACTGACCCCGCGACCTGGGGATGAGGGTTCTCAGCTCCTCCAGCGGACAAGCAGCGCCCCCGGTGGCGGGCGCCCGCCACCGGGGGGGGAGGCGCTGCTGCACCACGTCGAACGGGCCGTCCACGACGCCTTCCACACCCCGAACGCGGACGACCCGCTGCCCGCCCTCTACACACGTGGGCCCAGCGGCGGAAGCGGCCGTCAGCGGTGCGGCCCGATCAGCAGCACGGTGAGCACCGCGTCGTCCCGGCCGTGGTGCACTTGGCGGTCGGCCTCGGCGCCCGGGCCCCAGGTCCGGTAGATCCGCCAGGCGTCGGCGCCGTTCTCGACGTAGGAGCCGAAGACGCGGTGGCGTGGTGGCGCGGGTCGGCGGCGAGCCGCCGGCACTGGAGGTGGGGCTGCCGGAAGACTTTTCCTCCCGAGAGCGATGAGTTCAGGCGGTAGCGGCGGTCAAACCTGAGAAAGCAACGACAGCCGACCAGGGAGACCTGAAATGTCCAGCACCGCCACCACGACCACCGCCACCGCCACCGCCACCGCCACCGCCACCTCCACGAAGTCCAGCACGGCCGTGGTCCGGGTGGTCTGGACGCTGCGAATCCTGCTCGCGCTCTTCTTCGTCCTGGCCAGCGCGCTGCCCAAGCTGCTCGCGCTCCCCGCCGCCACGACCGTTTTCGACGCCATCGGGGCAGGGCACTGGTTCATGTACCTGACCGGACTGGTGGAACTGGCCGGAGCGGTCGGCCTGCTGGTCCGTCGGCTGGCCGGGCCGGCCGCGACGGCACTGATCGTCTTCCTGGCGTTCGCGTTCGTCACCCAGCTCACCGCGATGCACGGCGAGAACGCGGGGACCCCGTTCATCTTCATGGTGCCGCTGGCCGTCATCGCCTGGAACCGACGCGTCGAGACGGCCGAGCTGCTCAGCCGCTCGCGCTGACCTGGTGCTTGAAAGGGTCCGTCAGCAGAGGCCTGTGCCGCGGCACGGGCGCCGGAGCGGCGCCGCGCGAGCGTGGCGGCGGCAACAGCGAGGGCCGATGAGCAGCACGGTGAGCACCGCATCGTCCCCTGGCCGTCGTGCTCGGGGCGGCCAGCGCCGGTGCCCGGGCCCCAGGCCCAGGTTCAGGTCCAGTGGATCCGCCAGGCGCCGGCGTCGAACGGCACCGCCCCGGGGTCGGCACCGAGGAAACCGCGGCGCAGCCGGCGGCCGGGGCCCGACTGTGGGAGCGATCGGGTCCGGACGGCCGGGGCCGGGCGTGGGAGCGGCGCCGGCGCTCCTTCCCGTGGCTGCTGGTGGTCCTGGTCGGCATGGCGGCCCCCGGGGTGCGCTCGGCGGTGGCGGACCTGCGGCTGGCCGCCGAGGAGAACCCGGCCGTCGCCGAGATGCCGGCCGCTGTCCCGGCCGTCGCCGCCCGGATCGAGGACCTGGTCCAGCGCGGACCGTCCGCACCCATCTGGCATCCGCTCGGCAGCCGCGGGCGGGTGTGCGGGTGGACGGAGCTGTCGGCGGCGAGTGGGAGCCGCTGAGTGGCCTGCCGCCGGCCGTCCCGGCCACCCTCAAGGCCTGCCGCAGGCGCGGAGAACCCTCGGCGGCTGTACGTCCTGCCTCCTGCAACCATCGTGTGGGTGCACTCGTTGACCCGAGGCGAACGGAGATGATCTCGCTGAAGGGAGACCCGGTATGACATGTGATGCCCCATGGATTGAGAAGCGGCGTTACGAGTACGCCGGCGGCCGCTACGTGGGCTGCGGAAACTGCGGCGGGGACCTGTGCACTGTCTGCAGGTCCAACCATCTACAGCCGAGCGACGTGCACTTTGAGTTCAACGACGACAACATCTGCCCGGGCTGCAGTCCAGAGCGCTGATAGAGCCACGGAACCGTCCGGTCCGCGGCAGGACTCAGTGTGCCGATATACGTGACACCTGCGCGTAGCCGACGGGGTCGGCCCACTCGCCTGGCCACCAGGCAGGCCGACCTGGCGGTTCAGAACGGGGGTCCGTCGTGCCAGCGGCCGTTGGTTTCCTGATCGGCCCAGCCGACTTCGGCCCGACCTGCTGGTGGCAGGCCGCCGTACCGGACTCCCCCTTCACCCGCTCGATGTCCTGCACACTGCTCACCGCGGACGGCGGGCGCACCGAGCGGAGCCTCGCCGCGTACCGCGGCGACGTCGGGATCGCCCTGGAGCGACTCCCGGGCCTGCCGGGCCGAGGGGCGGCGCGCGCCGGGTTGCCGGTGCCGGTGCACCGGCCGGAAACCCCGGTGCCTTCGGGGTAGTGCGTCGGTAGCCTTCGGGCTGAGCGCAGGCCGGGAGCGAAGGGCGCCATGAACGACACCTCCGAGCTGGACCGCCCCGTCGGCGACCACGCCGTCCGCGAACTGGCCGACGCCGTCCAGGTGTTCTCCTACGCGATGGATCACCACTGTTCCTACCGCGGGCTGGACGATCCGGATCCGCGGGAGATCGCGGCCGTGCTGCGCGACAGCCTGGCCAGGCTGGCCGAGGCGCTGGAAGCCGGTGCGGAACTGGTGGCGGGACCGGACGGACTGCCGGGAGGCGGGGACGCCGAGCCCTGGTGGGAAGGCCGGGACCTCCTGCTCAAGGCGCGCGACGCGATGGCCCGCGCGGTGCCCGAGGGCTTCGACGAGGACGGAGCTGAGGACGGATCGGACGACTGGCCGGGCGATCCGGTCGCCCGGTGGTACCGCCTGCGCAAGGCGAGGTTCCGCACCTACCCGCGCTGACGCGGGCCGGGGCCCGGCTCCCGGCTCTGCCCGTGGCGAATCTGCGGCGGGCAGAAGGACGGCATCGGGGAGCGCTCGCGGGTCGACAGTGGAGTGGACGGCAACTCCGCCCCGACCAGGGAGAGCAGATGGCTCCACTCACCACGCCCCCGCCCCGCGCGGGGGAGGGCGACACCCCGCCCAGCCCTTTCGACGACCACCTCGCGGCGCAGCTGCTCGCCCAGCGGATCGTCCTCCTCGGCACCCAGGTCGACGACGTGTCGGCGAACCGGGTGTGCGCACAGCTGTTGCTGCTATCGGCGGAGGACCCGCGCTCCGACATCGGCCTGTACATCAACAGCCCCGGCGGGTCGGTCAGCGCGGGGCTCGCCGTCTACGACACCATGCGGCTCATCCCGAACGACGTCTCCACGCTGGCGATGGGGTTCGCCGCCAGCATGGGCCAGTTCCTGCTCGCCGTGGGCTCGCCCGGCAAGCGGTTCGCGCTGCCGAACGCGCGGATCATGATGCACCAGCCCTCGGCCGGCATCGGCGGCACCGCCGCGGATATCGAGATCCAGGCGGAGAACCTCCAGTTCACCAAGCGGGCCATCGAGCGGATCACCGCCGAGCACACCGGGCAGAGCGAGGAGACGATCGCGCGCGACGGCGACCGGGACCGCTGGTTCACCGCCGAACAGGCCAGGGAGTACGGGATCGTGGACCGGGTGGTGGAGTCGGTCGCCGACATCCGTCCGGCCTCCTCCCGCCGACGGATGGGGCTGTGACATGGGCTCGTACGCGGTTCCCTACGTCGTCCAGCGCACCGCGCAGGGCGAGCGGTCCTACGACGTCTTCAGTCGGCTGCTGAACGAGCGGATCGTCTTCCTCGGCACCGAGATCGACGACGGCGTCGCCAACGTGGTCATCGCGCAGCTCCTGCACCTGGAGTCGGAGAACCCGGAACGCGAGATCTCGATCTACCTCAACTCGCCCGGTGGATCGTTCACTTCACTGATGGCAATCTACGACACCATGACGTTCGTGCAGACTCCGGTCTCCACGTTCTGCGTCGGCCAGGCGGCCTCGACGGCGGCGGTGCTGCTGGCCGGCGGGGACCCGGGACGGCGCTTCGTGCTCCAGCACGCGCGGGTACTGCTCGGTCAGCCGGCCAGCGGCGGCCGGCAGGGGACGGTGTCCGACCTCAGCCTCGCGGCCAAGGAGATGGTCCGGATCCGCTCGCAGGTGGAGGAGGTCCTGGCCCGGCACACCCGCCACGAGGTGGCGACGCTGCGCGCGGACATGGACCGGGACAAGGTGCTCACCGCCGAGGAGGCCGTCGCCTACGGGATCGCCGACGAGGTGCTGAGCCGGCGGCAGCTGTTCGGCTGAACCCGCGGCGGGTACGTCGGGTACGGCGGCGGTCGTACGCACCGCCGCCGTACTTAAGCGGAGGCCAGGCCACCAGGCGGAGCCCGCCGTACCGGCGGCTGCGGCTCCGACCGGATGCCGTGAACCGGCGGACAGCGCCAACGCCGCTGTTGGCGACGCCCGACGGCGTACGAGCAGCACCACCGCAGTGCATGGTGACGGCAAGACTCGCAGGCCGCCGCAGTGACACCTGCCCGCAGCAGTCGCATCGCCCGACACGCGCGTCTGCCTCGGCTGCGCGCGACGATCCGACGGGGGCACCCGGACTTGGACGATCGCGGTCACCGGCACCGCCCACGATCCGTGGCGGGAAGGCCGTCCTCGACCGCAACGCACCGGTCGTGCTGGTCCTCAGCCCGCTGACCGCCATGTACAGCCGTGCCACGAACCAGAAGGGCTTGGCCATCACCATTGGCACCAGCGCCAACGAATCCGGCATCCCCCGGGACCTCACGTCCGCGCGGTACCTCGCCGCCGACGGTGGGGCGACGGCGCGTTCCACGGGCCGCTCACGGCCGAATCGGCCGAACCGGCTGAAACCGGAAGGGTGACCGTGGCATCCGGCCACGGTCACCCCACCACTCTTGATCCGGAGTTACGGTCAGGCCTGTACGGCGATGAGCTGGAACTTCTCGTTCGGGTCGCCGGTGCAGTCCCACAGGATGATCAAGGTGTCCGGTGTCGGACGCCGGCCGTGTGGCGGTTCAGCCTCGGAGGCGCTCCAGCAGGTGGCGGGCGCGGGCGGTCAGATCGGCCGCGCGGGCCGGGTCGGGGGCCACCGAGTGGAAGACCAGCGCCAGCATCACGACGGTGTCGAGCCGGTGCAGGAGGGCGGCCCTGGAGTACAGGTCGGGCAGCTCGGCCGAGTCCGCGTAGCCGGCCAGGATGCCGTCCGCGTCGATGCCGTTGTCCGCCAGCCTGGCGTACTCGGCGACCCTGGCCAGCTCCATCAGGACCGGGCCGACCAGGGCGTTGGACCAGTCGACGACGGCGGTGAGCCGCCCCCCGCTGCCGAGCAGGTTCTGCCGACGGACGTCCAGGTGCAGCAGGCGCGGCTCGCCCTCCTCGGCTTCGAGCACCGCGCGCATCCCGTCGGGATGGGGCAGCTCGGGCAGGTCGGGGGCGAACCCGCGCAGGGTCGCGTGACGGGTCACCAGCCGCGTGGTGAGGAAGGACGGGAAGTCCCCGGGCTCCTGGTAGGCGAGTTCGATCGACGGTGGCTCCACCCGGTGGAGGGCCGCCAGGAACGCACCGACCTCCTTCGGGGAAACCGTCAGCCCGTCGTGCCGCACGTAGCCCGCGAGGGAGACGACGAGGCCGTCCGCCATGGTGATCAGTTCGAGCGCGGGGGCGGTGGGCAGGCCCTGGCGGGCGAGGAGCCCGGCGATCTCGTGCTCCTGGCGGACGAGGTCACCGGCCTCCACCCGCCCGTAGGGCGCGGAGTAGACCCGGTGCCGGGGAACGCGCAGGGCGACCTCGCCGTGGGTGGCGCAGTGGGCGCGGTAGACGGCGAAGTCCACGCCCTCCCCGGCGAGGCCGCGCAGTTCGATCCCGCGTTCCCGGGCCACCCGGACGGCCACCTCGTGGGTGTCCAGCTCGTGGGTGTCCGGCTCGCCGTGTCGGGGGTCTGTCGTCACTGGGCGGTCCTTCCGGCGGGGATCGGGAGATGGGTGGCCAGGGCCGCGAAGCCGTCCAGGGTGGTGACGCGGGGGCCCGTGAAGCCGGGGAAGCGAGCGTAGCGGTCGAGCAGGACTGGATGCAGACCCGCCCTCTGGGCTCCCTCGACGTCGATGACGACCGAGTCGCCGACGAAGACGCACTCCCCCGGTGGACGGCCGAGCCGTTCGCAGGCGAGGACGAAGATCTCCGGTCCGGGCTTCTCCAACCCGACCTCGCTGCTGATGACGACGGTGTCGAAGAGCCCCGTGAGGCCGGTGCCGTCGAGGATGTCGCGCAGCCACCGGTCGAAGTTGGAGACCAGGGCGAGCGGGTGGCCGGCCGCGCGCAGGGCCCGCAGGCACGGTACGGCGTCGGGGTAGGCACGGTACCGGGCCGGGTCGAGGATGTGCCGGGCCGCGTGCTCGGCCGCCTCGGCCGAGGCGTTGCCCCCGGCCCTGCGCAGCGCCTCGCGGCAGAACCGGCTCCACATGGCGAGTCGTCGCTCGGGGTCGGGTTCGTCGTCGGGCCAGTCGCCTTCGGAGCCGATGGCCCACAGCGCCTGGCGGACGGCGGTGGTGTCGGGGGCCCCGTCCCGGCCGAGCCAGGCGGTGGAGAGCAGCTCGGGTATCGCGGGCACGAGCTCGACGAGGGTGTCGGCGGCGTCGAAGAGGACGGCGGGCAGGGCGGGGCCGGGGGTCGGCGCGGAGGTCATCGCAGTTCCTCGTCGGTGATGAGCATGGTGCACAGGCCGCCTCGGGTGGCCTCGGCGGCGTGATGGGCGGCCTCGGCGTCGGGCCGGTTCAGGACGAGGGTGTTCTCCGAGCCGGAGAAGTAGTCGCTCATCAGCACGGCGGTGGCCGGACGTCCGCTCAGCCGGGCGGCGCGCAGGGCGAGTTCGACGTCGCCCTTGTACATCTCGACCAGCACGCAGGTGATTCCGGCGGCGAGGTAGCAGGTGAGCTCGCCGAGGAACTGCTCGGCGGGGAGCTTGTGCCGACTGTGCAGGCCCGAGAAGTAGGCGAAGGAGCGCGCGAACGGGTCGGTGCGGAAGCGATCCGCGTTGTGGGAGGCGGCGAGCAGGCCGATCGGCACACCGGGGGTGACCCTGATCTCCCGGTTGGTGACGGGAAGGCCGTCCAGGACGTCGTAGGTGTCCGGATTCCCCTCGATGAGCAGGCCGACCCGGTCGACCCCCTTCTCGTGGAGGCCGCGCAACGCGTCGTCGACGTGGTGGATGTTGGCGTCGAAGTCGCCGAACTCGTACGGCAGGACGTGTGCGGTCAGCCGGTCGTGGTCGGGCAGCAGCGGGAAGGTGTTGGCGTGCGTCCAGTCCGACATGACGATGTCCTCGACGCCTTCGAGCGCCCGGACGGCCTCTGCGGGGTCGGCGACGGTCCAGGGGCCTACCCCGACCGCGTGGACGGTCTGGACGGCACCCCGCGGCTTCGTGCGACATCGTTCCAGCCGACGCTCGATGGCCGACTTCCTGCGGGCGAGGAACGCGTCGGGCATCACGAAGGACACTCCCGTCCGGGCGGCCCCGGACGGCGCCTCCAGCAGGGCGGACTCGGTGGCCGCGGCGGCGAACCCTGCCAGCCCCCACTGGTCCCCGACGAAGGCCACCGGGCGCCCCCAGCCGAGGGCACCGAGCGACGCGGTCAGGTCCTGCTCGAATCCGCGCGGACGCAGTGCGACGAACCCGCCCGACACCGGCGAGACCGGGTGGCGCTCCCCGCCCGCGGTGACGACGGTCCGGTTGCGCACCTCGGCGGCGGCACGGAACACCGCCATGCCGACCAGGGCGGCCTCATTCTCTACAGCAATCACGACTGTCCCTTCATCGCAGGGCTATGACTTCGGTTGGTCGACGGCGGGCACGGCCGGATCGGCCCTGGCGAGCCGGGCCTCGGACAGCAGGGCGGGGACGACCAGCAGCAGGGCCGCCACCGCCAGGAGGCTGCCGGCGAGGAACGCGGCGCGCGTGCCCCAGAGGTCGGCGAGCAGACCGTAGAGGGCGGCGCCGAGCGGCATCGTGCCCCAGGCGAAGAGCCGGTAGACGCCGATGGAGCGCCCCAACATCTGCTCGGGCACCAGGGATTGGCGTACGGAGACGGCCACGACGTTCCAGACCATGATGGCGGCGCCGGAGGCGAGGTTGGCGGCGCCGACGACCCATGGGCTGGTGGTGGCGGCGATGACGGGGCCGCAGGCGGCGACCACCGCGAGGGCGGCGGCGAGCGCGCGGGCGCGTCCCAGCCGACGGGTGACCCGGTCCGCGACCGCGCCGCCCAGCACCCCTCCGAGCGCGGAGGCGGCGACGAACAGGCCGTAGCTGGACGCGGGGACGTGCAAGGTCTCCCGGATCAGCAGGACGAAGATCGCGATCTGCCCGAGGTAGACGGCGTTGACGAGTCCCGCCGCGAGCGTGAGCGCCCGCATCAGGCGGTCGCGGGCGACGAAGGCGATGCCTTCGGCGATCTCCTGGAGCAGCTTGCGGGGGGTGTCGGGACGGCTCGACCGGCTGGCCGGCAGAGCGCTGAGGAAGCCGGCCGACAGCAGGAACGAGACGGTGTTCACCAACAGCGGCACGAACTGGCCGATCCCGAAGAGCCAGCCGCCGAGGACGTGCCCGACCATGTCGCGGCTCAGCGTCTGGGAGGTGAACAACCGCCCGTTCGCGGAGGGCAGGCGCTCGGCCGTCACCAGTGCGGGCAGCACGGCGAACGAGGCGCAGTCGAAGAGGACCTCACCGATGCCGAGCACCGACGCGACGGCCACCAGGGACCACAGGTGCAGTGCGTCGTTCAGCAGCAGGACCACGGCGATGGCGAGCGCGCCGGCCCGCAGGAGGTCGGCGGCGACCATCAGCGCACGCCGGTCGCACCGGTCCGCCAGGGCGCCGATCGGGAGGCTGAGCAACAGCCAGGGCAGGGTGGAGGAGGCGGTGACCAGGCTGACCGCGAAAGGGGAGTCGAGCAGGGCCGCGGCCAACAGCGGCAGGGCCGAGAACCGGACGCCGTCGCCCAGCGCGGATATGGTCGAGGCCGTGAGCAGCCTGCGGTAGGCGGTCTCGGAACCCGCGGTCCGGGTCATGCCGGCTGTCCGTCGGCTGCTCCGCCGTCGTTCGGGGCGAACACGGCGTAGCGCAGCTCGCTCGTGTACGACGCTCCGTTCACCCGCAGCCAGCGCTGCTCGGTGGACGGCAGCAGCTCGGAGATCACGACCGTTCCCTCGACCCCGCGCACCAGCCGGAAGAACTGCCGGACGATCAGAGGGGCGTCCCAGTCCACGTAGACGGGCTTGGGCTGGCCGGGCAGCTTCGCGAACACTCGGCGTGGCCACCCGTACCGGGCGCGCAGCCGGCAGGCGGTGAGGTACTCGGCCGCGTCGTCGGCCTTCACCGGACTGCCGGTGGGCGACCACCCGCGCAGCTCCGAGGCGGGGATCCGCCAGAGTTCGCGCTGCAGGACGGTGCGCCGGTGGCGGATGCGCGGAACGTGCGGGAGCTCGCCGAGGTCGAGGCCGTTGCCGCCGTGCAGGCGCGGGAACGCGAAGGGCGCCAGCGGGTCGTCCATGAGGGTGTAGCCGCCGGCGGGGGGTGCGAGCAGCCGGATCCTTTCCGGTCGTCCTTGGGTGCGTAGCTCCAGCCGGGGGCCGTTCAGGAGCAGGTGGAGGTCCGAGGGGTGCAGGACATCGGCGCGGTCCTTCGGCGAGCGGCCCAGGATCTCCAGGTCCGGGCCCGGGAAGGATTGCTGGCAGGCGGTCTTGTCCTGGTGGCCGCGCAGCACGTCCACGAGGATCTCGTCCTCGGCCAGGAGGGTCCGGTACCGCGCTTCGATCTCCTCGGTCAGTCGGGGCGCGCGCTCGACGGCTTGGACCGAGAGGCTGCTGTGGGTCAGCAGGTCCCGGCCCGCGTGCAGTTCTCCGACGACGACCTGGAACTCTCCTGCGGCCAGGGCCTGCGGCCCGCTCGCGGCGAGCAGCACGTCCGGGTTGCAGAAGGCGGCGGGCCCCTGGGGGAGAACGGCCCTGAGTTCATCGATCCGCTCGTCGGGCACGACGATCTCGCGGGCCGCCGGGTCGGCCGTGCCGAGCAGTTGCCGGGCCACGGTGGCCCGCAGCCGGTCCACCTCCGTCGTCACGTCGGAGCAGCGCAGGGCGAGTTGCTCGCGGTCCTCGACGAACGCGCGGTAGAAGTCGGCCAGCGGGACGGGGCGGTCCGGGCCGAAACGGTCGCGGAACCAGCGGGTGAGGATGTCGGTCTCCAGGCGCAGCCGCAGGCGGGGGGCCGCGAGCGCGATCTCGTAGACGAACGCCAGCTCCTCGCTGAGGACCTCGGCGAGTTCCGAGCCGATCCTCAGGTCGTCGAGCTCGCCGTGGGCCTCCTCCCACACCACGCTGCGGTCGGCGTAGTGGTGGCCTCCGAAGCGGTTCGCCGGGCCGGCCGTGAGCTCCTCGAAGCGGGCTTTCAGAGCGGCGAGCGCGGTCGGCCGTTCGGGGTACGGGGCCTGGGCGAAGGCGGCGACGGCGGCTTCCAGCTCGGCCGTCCACGCCATCGCGGGGTGGTCGCCGGCGTCGGCGGCGACGAGCTGCGCGCGCAGTGCGGCGAGCGGCCGGGGGTCCCCGACGGGTACCTCCGGCCAGGCGGTGGCCAGGCCGCGGTCGGCGAGGTCGGCGAGCGCCTCGTCGAACCCGGGGCCGTCGTCGCCGTCCCCGTCGGTGGTGGCCCCGAACCTGTTGTGCCACTCAGCGGCCAGTTCCTCCAGCGTCCGGACGCCGTCGAGTCGGCGCAGCAGCCAGTCCTGGGCCGGACCGACGGCGACGCGTCCGATCCGGTCGAAGCGCCAGTCGACACCCGGGGCCGACTCCACGCCGCACGAGTAGAGGTCGACGCCTGTGTGAGCGCCGTCGCCCTGGTCGAGGAAGGCGAACGGCAGCCGGCGGGGCCGGACGAGCGTGCGCAGGGCGGGGTCCTCGCCGAGCTTCCTGGCCAGCCGGGCCGCCGCCCAGTGGCTGACGTAGGCGCGGCGCAGGACGGCGGATCCGTCGGTCCAGTCGAGTGTCCCCCCGCCTGCGACCCGGGCGACGTTCAGAGGTCCGAAGTGCGAGTGGGTCTCGTTCTTCGTGGTGACTCGCTGGAGGTACATCGTGAGCAGGTCGGTCATCTTCTGTGCGTGGGCGCGCCGACGACCGGTCACCGTCGGGTCGAAGGCGTCCAGCCAGGCCAGGAACTGGGGTGCGGCGGCGTCGTTCGACAGCAGCAGGACGTCCCGGAGCCGTTCGTCGGCGAAGACCTCGGCGACGGCCAGTCGCCCCTCCCACATCCGCTGCGCGTGACTCTCGGCGAACTCCCGGCAGGCCCGCCGCAGTTCCGTGACCTGGTTCTGGAAACCGGCCAACGGACCGCTCCGTGGGCCCAGTTCGCGCGTGGCCGCGGCCAGGTCCGGCTCGGTCAGCGGCCGCAGCATGCCGATCGCGTTGCCGATCGCGTCGCCGACGGCCCTGCTGAGGGCCTCGTCGGCGGCCACCGGGGGCCGCTTCAGCTCCTCCTTCGCCGCGGCCGCGGCCTCCAGCAGTGCGGCGTACCGGTCGAACAGGGCGCGTGCCTCGGCGTCGGCGCCCTCGTCGACCAGACCGGAGAGCAGTTCGAGCGGGAAGCCGGCCTGGCGGACGAGCGCGGTGGGCGCCAGTGACCACCGGGGTCGGCCCGACGCGAGGGGGGAACGGGAGTACCGGGCCGGCGGGCTCGGGCTGTCCGTGGTCGCCATCAAGAGAACCTCTCGGCTCGTGGGAGGGTGGGAGCCCGTACGGGCTGGGCACCGCGGCCTGCCGAGGGCCCTGCCGACAGGCGGGCGAGGGCAGGCGCGGGCGCGCGTGGAGGGGGTGGAGGGGCGGGCCGGCGGGTGCGTCAGCCCGCGCTCGGGGAACGGCCGGGCTACGCGGGCGCGTCCGTCCGGGAGAAGACCGTGCAGCGCAGCTCGCTGGTGTGGCGGCGGCCGTCCACCTCCAGCCAGAGCCCGTCGGGCCCGGGCAGCATCTCGCTGAATTCCAGCGCCCCCTCGGCGCCCTTGACGAGCCGGACGAGCTGGCGCACCAGCAGGGGCGCCTCCCAGTCCAGGAAGACCGGCTTGGGCTCGCCGGGGATCTTCACGAAGCAGTACCGGGGCAGCCCGAGCCGCTCGCGCAGCCGTACGGCCCCCAGGTGCGCCGCCGTGTCCGCGGCCACCGCGTGGCCGCCGGGCGACCACGGGCGCAGGTCGGAGACGGGCACCCGCCAGCTCTCACGCCTCAGGACCACCCGGCCGCAGCGAATGCGGGGAACGTGCGCCAGGTCGTCGGTGCGGATGCCGATTCCACCGAAGTGGCGGGGGAAGGCGAACACCGAAAGCGGATCGTGGCGGATGCCCGGACCACCGGCGAAGGGGGACTTGAGCCGCAGCCGGCCGGACACCCCCCGGGCTCGCAGCTCGAGGTGCTCGGGCGCCACCGTCACCGACAGTTGTGCGGGCTGGACGACCTGGTCGCGCGGTTTGCCGGACCGCCCGTGCACCTCGACGTCCGGGCAGGGGTAGGTCAGTTGGGCACCGGTCTTGTCGAGGTGGGCACGCGCCAGGTCGACGATGATCTCGTCGGGATCCAGCAGTTCCTCGTACCGCTGCTGGGCCTCGGCCACGATGCCGTCGGCGCGGGCGGCCAGCAACGGGGCGAGACTGGAGTGGGTGAGCGGGTCACGCAGGGCGTGGCAGTCCCCGACCACAGCCGTGAAGTCCCCATCGGCCAGGGCCCGGACGTCCCGGGCGGCGAGCATCACGTCGGGGCTGCACAGGGCCGGCACATCGCCCGAGTGCCGGGCGATCAGCTCCTCGAGGCGCGTTCGGTCGACCTGCACCTCGCGCCGGTCCGCGCCCTCGCCCGTGTCCGGGAGCAGGACCTTCCTGAGCTCGCGCTCCACGGCGGCGATCTCGTCGTCCACCTCGGCGCAGGCGGCTTCCAGCTCCGGACGGTCGGCGAAGAACGCCTGGTAGAAGTGGTGCAACGGGACGTCCACACCGATACCGAAGCGGTCCTGTGCCCACCGCGTCAGGATCGCGCGCTCCCGCCGCATCCGCAGACGCGGGGCGAGCAGGACGAGCCCGTACACGGGCGTCAGCTCGCCGGTGACGAAGTCGGTGAGGCCCGGGCCGACGACCAGGTCACGCTGGGGTCCGTGCGCCTCCTCGTAGAAGAGGGACCGGTCCGCGTAGTGGGTGCCGCCGGGGCGCTCGGCGGCCCCACCGGTCAGCGCCTCGAAGTCGGACTTGAGCGAGGCGAGGAGCGCGGCCCGATCAGCCGCCGCGGCGAGCGGGAACTCCGCGAGGAAGCGGTCGAAGCGTTCCAGGGCCGCGTGGAGGTCACCGGCGTCGCCGTCCGCCTCTGCCACCAGCTCACTGAGCGTGTCGAGCGGCCTGACGGCGCCGATCGGGATCTCCGCCGCCGTCACCAGCCAACCGTCCGCCTCGGCCCGGCTCAGCGCCTCGTCCAGTTCGGCGCCCGGGCGTCCGGTGCCCGCCGCCCATTCCCGGTGGAGTTCGTCGACGGTGCGCCGGGCGTCGCAGTGGCACCACAGCCAGTCGGCCGCCTCGTCCACGGCGGAGCTGCCCACCACCACGAATCGCCAGTCGCCGGGCATGCCGGTCCGGGTGCGGAAGGCGAACAGGTCGATCCGGTCGCCGTCCCGGAAGGCCAGCGGTCGCAGGCGGGGCCGGACCCGGCCGCGCAGCCGCGGGTCGGCGCTGAAGGTCTCCGCGAGGCGCTCCGCCGCCCAGTGGCTGAAGAAGGCGACGCGCTCGATCGGGCCATCCGTCCAGGTGAGACCGTCCGCCGTGTCCCGATCGCCCGCTTCGAGCGTGAGGGAGCCCACACTCACCGGCCCGAAGTGGGAGGTGGTCTCGTTCTTCGAAGCGACCCGCTGCAGGTACATCGTGAGCAGGTCGGTCATCCGGCGGCCGGTCCGGTCGGACAGCGCGCCGTCCCGGTCCAGCCAGGACGCGAAACGCGGGTAGTGGGCCTCGTTGGAGAGCAGAAGCACCTGCCGAAGCGCGGTGTCCTCGCGGAACAGCCGGGCGACGTACCGCCGGGACCCCTCCAGCGCTGCCGCGTACCGCTGCTCTAGTGCGGAAACACTGTTCTTCAGGCCCCGCAGCGCATCCTGATATCCCGTCAGTGGCTCGGCGAACTCGGCCGGCAGCCCGGCGGCGTCCTCTTCGGCGAGGTCGCGTAACAGCCCGAGCCGGGACAACGCTCGCTGCCGGCCGTCGACGTCACCCTGGCGGATCATCTTCGCCAGTTGGTCGGCCAGTTCGGCCGCGTGGTCCGTCGCGGCTCGCGCCGCCGACAGCTCGGCGCTGAGGTCGTGCGCCAACGGATCCAGTGTGTCCAGTGCGAAGCCGGCCTGCCGGAGAAGCCCATGGCTCATCGCGGTCCAGGTTTCAGCCATGACTCATCCCCCATTACGCACGGCGTGCCAACCGGACCTCTGGTCGCCGCCGGTCAGGATGTGGCACCCGTGCTTCGGGCACACTGCCACCTGTCCCGGCAGAAGAACCTCGAGCCGATAGCTCCGTGTAGTCCCCCGGATTCGTACTCGGCGGATCGTACCCGGCTTGACGGTGTCCTTCCAAGATTATTTCGCGCATGATCGCCGCCGGGGCTCGAGGCCCCGGGCGGGCGCCCTGGAGCGCGCCGATGGCCGCGAACATCTCGTCCGCTTCGTGGACGGGTTGCGTGGCGGCGTCGGTGAGCTCCAGCAGCGAACGCGGCAGTCGCCGACGCGGGTTCGCCCTGCTCGCCGTTCCGCTGACGCTGTTCCGGGCCGCGCCCGACCGTGCGACGGTGCTCGCCCGGCCGCGGACCGTGAGTCTGCGGCCCCCGGCCGAGGACAGCCGTCGGCTGCCCCGCCTGCCGCCAGGCCCGAACGCCGCCGGCGCCGCCTCGAGGAGTCCCTGCCCGCCCTACGGGACGATGCCCGCGCCGGACCCGCCGGTCGCTGCCGGGGGTGCAGTGACATCAACTGCCGCGCATCGTTCGGCCCTTCCGTGGACGGGGCGGACAGCTCGGCGAGGAGCGCGGGATCGGGCCCGTCGTGGCGGGCCGGGCCCTCGTCGATCCCGTCGTGGAAGTCGCACACCAACCGCCCGGCGTGCTCCAGCGTGCGCGCCGACTCGGGTGCGGTGACGTCGAGTTCTCCGGGACGGGCGAGCAGGGGCGGGAACGTGGGCGGGGTCGGGGCCGGCGTGCGGTGTCGGGGGACGGTGCGGTCGTTCGTCCGGGTTCCTGCGGAGGTGCTGCTGCCTGCTCGTGGCCGACGGCTGCTCGCGGGGACGGGGCGGGCGCGGGTGGGTGTTCGGATACCCGGGTCACGGGCGTACGTCGTGGGCGTACGGGGACGACCGGCGGTTCAGCAGGGGGTGGGCGCGTCGAGCGGGGAGGGGACGGAGTGGGACTGCGGTTCGGCCGCCCGGAGGCCGACCTGGTCGCACAGGGCGCCGATACGCGCGGCCGCGGCGGGGGCGACCGGGCCGGTCAGTGCCGCGGCGAGGTCGTCGCAGAGGGCCAGGACGGCGGCCTCGGCCTCGCAGCCCCACAGGGGTCCGAACCGGGCCGGTGGCAGCGCGTGGTGGAAACATGCTTGTACCTCCCTGGAAGTGGCCCGGTGCGCGTTCGACCGGACAGCCGGCGAAGGGGGCACGCCTTTGCGACGGCCTTCACGGATGTGGCCCCCGTCCTGCCCTGAGGATCACCAACGACCTTGTCGATCACGGGTCACGGCCTCGACCCGACGCGCGTCCGAAGGGTCGTGTGGTCTTCCCGCCCTCTTGCCGGGCGCTCGCGAGCTCCTGGGCCCGCGGGCGCCCGGCAAGACGGCGACGGTGCCGGCGGGACAGCAGGACCACCGGTAGGCGAGGACTACGGGATCGCGGCCGGCGACGACGGCGACGTCGACCGGGGCCCGGCCGAGGACGCGGGCCGGAAGGCGTAGGCCGCCGAGGTGCCCAGCCCGCGGGGCTTCGCGAGGGCTCCGAAGGCCGTTCGGCCGAAGCGGCCGGTCAGCTCGTGCCACCGGTAGGAACCGGCCAGTGCCTCCTGCAGGGCTCCGACGAATTCCACCGCGTCGGGGGGTACGGTCCCGGGGGCCCCGGCGAGGGTGTGCACCCTGGCGGTCAGCAGGGCGTTGACGATGTCTTCGGCGCCGCGCCGGTCGGTTCCGAGGACCTTGCGGGTCACCTCCACACCGTTGTTGCCGACCGTGCCCTCGGCGGCCTCCCGGTCGTAGGACACGATGTCGTTGTGCAGGCTGACGCCGTCCACGAACGCGTCCAGGGCGGTGCGGAACTCGCGGCGGCCGTGGACGTGCCGCGGGAGCTCGCCGACCGCGTGTTCCATCAGCACGGCGGTGAACTGCAGGCCGCCGAAGTCGCGGCGGGCCCCGAGGTACTCGATCAGGTCGGTCACGGCGTGGTCGACGTGGTCGAGTTCCCACAGCACTCCGTCCAGGAAGCGCCGCACGCTGCCGACGAACCGGTCGCGCCAGGGCAGGGTCATGGTCGCGGCCGTGCCGGACCACAGGTCGGCGAAGGCCCGCTCCACCGGATTGTCCGGGACGAGCGGCCGTGGGAGGCCGTCCAGCGGCAGGAACCGCATCAGCCGTTCCGCCCGGGCCTCGGCCGACGCCCGGTCGTGGTCGCGCCGGACGAGCGGCAGGAACAGATCGTCGACGAACCACAAGGCGACGTGCCAGTCCGTGACGAGCTCCAACTCGTGGGCGCCGGCGTCCGGGTGGGTCAGGGCGACGAACAGCGGGAAGTCCGCCCGGCCGAACGCGTCCTCGCTCCATCGCTCCGGCCACTCCAGGTACTCCTCGTCGAACATGCCCATCCGCCCGGCCCACTCCCTGGCGTGTGCGCGGGCCTGATCAACGTGCGGGTTGAGCCTGGACCGGAACGGCATGTGGAATCGCGGCTGTGCAAGGACCCCCATGATCGGCAGTCTCCCGCTCCGGGCCCCGATCGTGCCGGAGCCACCCCTACGGGTTGAGTTGCGTGCCGCGTCGTGACCGCCGTGGACGTCCGGCCGACCGGCCTCGGTATCGCCGGGTACGAGGCCGCCGGCGGCGCGGGGTGTCCGGCATTCGGCCCATCGGGCCCGCCCTCCAGGGGCGACGCCTGCCCGTCCCGGCCACGGCACCGGCCCGAACTGGATATGCACATGGTATGAGAATCACCTGCCGCGCCGCCCTCGGCGTCCCGTTGATGGCCGCTGCCGCCCTGGTCCTGCCCGTCGGCCCGGCCGCCGCGGCCACCGGAAACCTCTACCTCAACAACGCGGAGGTCTACACGGACCCCTCCGGCTGCTACCCCCTGGAGGACTCCAGCATCGTCGACAACAACACCGACACGGCCGTGACCCTCTACTCGGGGCCGGACTGCGACGGAGAGGAGCTCGGCCGTATCAGCGCCGGTGACGACGAGAGCGCCACCGGCGCCCGGAGCGTCTACGTCCCCTGACTCCCCCGCCCCCGTGGCCGCCCGCCGGGCCCGGACCGGCCGGCGGGCCGGCGGGGGGTCACGGGTTCAGAGCTGCTGCAGGGTGAAGGCCGTCGCCCGGTAGGAGTACTGGGCCACGATGGAGTTGGCGTTGGCGGCCTCCGCGACCGCGAGCCAGTTGCCGGAGTGCTGCAGCTTGAGGACGAAGGCGCCGGAGGCCGGGTCCACGGTCTTCCAGAACTTCTGGTTGGGGCCGATGTAGCCCGAGCAGTCGAACACGCTGATCCAGGAGGCGTCCACGCTCCCGCCGTCGTAGCTGCCGATGCAGTCGCCGTTCTGCCGGTTGCGCAGCACGTAGCTGCTGGTGTCCTCGGGGGCGCCCGGCCACCGGCACAGGCCCCACTGCTGGTTGCGCTGGCCGTTCCAGGGGTACTGGATGAGCGCTCCGTCGAAGAAGGTGCCGCCCTGGCTCATGTCGAGGACCTGCCCGGCCGGGGTGTTGATCCGGTAGTACCCCGAGCAGCTCCAGCCGTTCCAGTCGGACCAACCGAACTTCGGCGGGGTGTCGGCGGACGCGGGAGCGGCGAGCAGCGTGCCGCCGGCCAGCGCGGCCAGGATGCCGGCGCCGAGCGTGCGCAGGGCGCCCGTCGTCCGGCGCCGTAGCGGGTTCGTCATGGGTTCCTCCGTCGTGGTGTGGGGTGGGCGGGTCAGCAGGAGAGCCGGATCTGGGCGGTGCGGCGCAGGGTGCCGGCCGGTTCGGTCTGGGCGCAGTTGACGCTGCCGATCTCCGGCAGCTCGTAGGTGGTGAAGCTCCCTCCGCCGCCGTCCGGGAAGGCGTTGATCCACACGCCGGTGGTCGGGCCGGTCTGGGCGCAGACGAACTTGGCGTACTCGCCCTGGACCCGGCGGGTGCCGCGGTAGAGGCCGTAGTAGCCGGGCTGGTTGAGGTTCCAGGTGGTCGAGACGGTGGTGCTGGTGGTGGTCGAGGTGGTCTTCTGGACGGAGAAGCCGACCTTGGCCTCGATCTTGACGAAGAGCACGCTCGCCGAGGCGCTGATCTCGGTACTGCGGTTGACGACGGTGGTGACGGAGTCCACCCGGCTCAGGGTCTCGGTGCGCTGGCCGGTGGTTCCCGGGGCGACGTGGACGGCGAGGAAGTCGGTGACGACGGGGTCGACCTGGAGGGACGTCACCTCCAGCCAGGTCTGGTCCACGGCGGGGTTGCAGCTCGTCGTCGGCGGGCGGGCGCCGGCGTGGGCGGTGCCGGCCCCGATGCCCCCGATCTCCAGCAGGGTCATGATGATCGTGGCGGCGGCCGCGGCCGTCGCCGTCCGTCGGCGAGGCCGGTGGACGAGGGTCATCTGTTCTCCTCCGTGCTCTGGTGGATGGGCCGCACCCCTGCGGCCGGAACCGTGCCGGTGCGGGTGCGGGCGGTGGGGCGGTCCGTCGTGGGGGATGCCGTCCGGCCCGGTGACGATCCTGCGCAAGGCCGTCATGAATTCCTCACGACCCCATCACGCTGCGGGAGGGCGCCCCGGAGCGCAGCGCCGCGTCCAGGGCGCCATGGACACGCCGCCGCGCCCGGGCGAGGATGGCCCTGCCGCACCCGTCACGGGGGCTCGGGGCGTAGGACGACGCACGGCACCGTTCGATCGCCGGAGGCCATGGGGTGGAGTTCAGGATCCTGGGGGCGCTGGAGGTGCGGGCCCGGGACTCCGGCCCGCTCGCCGTCGGCGGCCGGCTCCAACAGGCGCTCCTGGCCGTGCTGGTGGCCCACGTCGGCCGGACAGTGTCCGTGCCCCGGATCGTCGACGCGGTGTGGGACGAGTGCCCGCCCGCCACCGCCGACCGCCAGGTCCGGAACATGGTCGGGCTGCTGCGCCGCGCGCTCTCGCCCGGCCCGCGGCGCCCTTCACCGATCCGTACCGACGGGCCGGGCTACCTCCTCGCCGCGGACGGGGTCCGCGTCGACGCGCGGGAGTTCACCGCCCGGGTCGACGCCGCCGCCCGTGCGGGCGCCGACGGCGCGCCCCTGCTGCGCGAGGCCCTGGACCTGTGGCGCGGCCCGGCCCTGGACGGCCTGCCGGGCCGCGCCCTCGCCACCATCGCCGCGGGCCTGGAGGAGCAGCGGATGGCCACCCTGGAGCGGCTCTTCGAGCTGGAACTGGCGGCCGGCCGGCACGAGCGGATCGTCCCGGAGCTCATCGGCCTGGTCGGGGCCACTCCCCTGCGCGACGGCCTGGTGCGGCACCTGCTGACCGCCCTGCTCCGCAGCGGGCGCCGGGCGGAGGGCCTGGCCGCGTACCGGCGGTACGCGGCCGACCTCGCGCGGGAGCTGGGCCTCGACCCGTCGCCCGAACTCCGCTGCCTCCAGCAGGAGTTGCTGGGCTCCGGCGCGCCGAACCCGGCCCCGCCCCGCGAGCCCGCCGCATCGAGGCGGCCGGCCGCCGCGGTACAGCGGCCCCTGCCGCGTCCCGCCCAACTCCCCTGGGAGTCACCCGCCTTCGTCGGCCGCGAGGCTCAGCTTCGCGCCATCGGACGCCACCTGGTCGGCCCCGGGGGGCCGGGCGGCCGTGCCCCGGCCCCCGGGGCCATCGCGCTCGTCACCGGTGCCCCCGGGGCCGGCAAGTCGGCCCTGGCGCTGCGCTGGGCCCACCGCACCCGGGACCGCTTCCCCGACGGCCAGCTCTTCACCGACCTGCACGGCTGGTCGTCCACCGGCCCGCAGCACCCCCACGCCGTCCTGGGCTCCTTCCTGCGCGCCCTGGGCGTGCCGGCCGAGGACGTCCCCGCCCGGCTCGACGAGACGGCGGCGCTCTACCGGTCCACGCTGGCCGGCCGGCGGGTCCTGATCGTCCTGGACAACGCCCTGGACGCCGCGCAGGTCCGTCCGCTGCTGCCCGGCGCCGGGGGCTGCGCGGTCCTCGTGACCAGCCGTGAGCGGCTCACCGGCCTCGTCGTACGGGAGGGCGCCCAGCGGATCGAGCTGGCGGAGTTCAGCCCGGACGAGGGCCGCACCCTGGTGCGCCGGGTGCTCGGGGCCGAACGCGTCGAGGCCCGGGAGCAGGCCGTCGCCCGGCTGCTCGACGCCTGCGGCCACCTCCCGCTGGCCGTCGCGCTCGCCGCCGCCCGGCTGCGCGACCGCCCGCACCACGACCTCACGGACTTCGCCGCCGAACTCGCCGGCAACCGGCTCGACGTCCTCAGCGCGGACGGCGACGACCGGTCCGCCTGCCTGCGCACGGCCTTCTCCTTCTCCTACCGCGCGCTCGACGGGCCCGCCCGGCGCCTGCTGGGGCTGCTCGCGACGAGCCCCGCCGTCGACCTGTCGGCGCCGGTCGCCGAGGTGCTCGGCGGCCTGGAGCGCGGGAGCGGCGCGCGGATCCTGCGCCGGCTGGCCGACGTCCACCTCCTCACCGAGCACCGCGCCGACAGCTACCGCTTCCACGACCTGCTGCGCCTGTTCGCCGCCGAGCAGGGCACGCGGCAGGAGAGCCGACGCTCCCGCCGCCTCTGCCTGGAGCGCTGGTACGCCTGGTGCCTCCACCACGCCTGCGCCGCCACCCGGACGCTGGTGCCGGGGCGGCCCCACGTGGCGCTGCCACCGCCGCCCCAGGGCCTGGGCACCGTCACCTTCGCCGACCCCGCCCAGGCGCTGCGGTGGTGCGACGAGCAGCGGGCCAACCTCCTGGCCACCGCCGCCCACGCCTTCGAGCACGAGGACGACGACGTCGCCTGGAAGCTCCCCTCACTGCTGTGGCCCTACCTGCACCGGACCGGGCCGCACGCGGAACGCCTGGCCGTGAGCCGGACCGCGGTGACCGCCGCCCGCCGGCTCGACGACCCGCTCGCCCTGGGCCTCAGCCTGAACGACCAGGGGCACGCCTGGGGCTCCGCGGGCGACCTGCCGCAGGCCCGCCGGCACTACGAGCAGGCCCTGGAACTCGTCCGCGCGGCCGGCGACCGGGCCGTCGAGGCACTGGTGCTGACCAGCCTGGGCGTCTCGCACTTCAACTGCGCGGACTACGCCGGGGCGGCCGACCACTTCGAACGCGCCCTGCGCCTGCTGGCCGCGGACGGTCCGGGCGCCGCCCGGTGGACGGTCCTGCTGTGCGAGACCAACCTCGCCAGCAGCCTCCTGATGCTCGGCCGGTCCGAGGAGGCACAGGCCCTGGCCGAGCGGCTGCTCGCACCGGAGATCCGCCAGCTGGGCGGCGTCCCGGAGTGCAGCCTCCTGAACGTCGTCGGCATGGCCCGCTATGCCGCCGGCCGCCCCGAGGAGGCGCTGGTCCACCTGGAGCGCTCGCTGGCCGTCGGCCGGACCATCACCGGATACGTCGACCAGCGCGCCAACTCCCTGACCGCCCTGGCCGCCGCCCAGCAGGCGCTCGGCCGCGGCGCCGACGCCCTGCGCTCCTGGGAGGAGGCCCTCGCCATCTACCGCGAACTGCCCGCCCACTACCGCGACGCGGCGGTCGGCCTGCTGACCTCCCTCGGCTTCACCCCGCCGACACCGCCGTCTCCGGGGCACGAGCACGCCGCTCGCCGCCCGGCCCCGGTCCCGGTCCCGGCAGCCGGCCCGGGCGGCGACGGCACCACCGACCCCGCGCGGCCGTGACCGGCGTCGGGACCTGTCGGGAGGCCTTGCCGGGAGATGTCGGTGCCGCGTGCCGCCGGTGGAGGCGACCGGCGTCAGGACGCGGCCGCGCGCGCCGCCTCGAGTTCGGCCACCAGCCGTTTGACCCGCTTGTTGGTCCGGCCCGAGCTGTGGCCCGCCAGCATGTACAGCGGGTCCGTCCCGCCGGAGGCCAGCACCAGCTCCGGGACGTCGGACGTGTAGACCCTGCCCTCCAGGACGGCCACCCGTACCTCCCGGATGTCCGCCCACGCATAGGAGCGCGCTCCGAGCAGCCCGGAGTACTTCACCCCGGCCGGCCCGTAGGAGACGCCGAACACCGGCGCGCGGAACGTCAGCACCGCACCCGGGATGCCGAGGAGCAGGACCGGGACCAGGGGTCCCAGCCCGCGCGCGGCCCCCGTCGTCACCAGGCCCGTCGCCATCACCACGGCGATCAGCAGGCACGCGCCGCCCAGCAGGAAGTAGGTGAGCGACCAGGCCGTACGCCTCGTCCGCTTCCGCATGCCCGCGCCCCTTTCCGCTGTCCGCGGCGCGCGGCGCCGTCCGGGGTTCGGGGGTGCCGCCACCGCCCGTGCGCAAGCATACGAACGTGTGGCCGCGCCGCCGGGGGCAGGGCATCAGCGCGCTCCCTGACCCCTCGTCGTCCCGCTCCGGCCCTCCCCCGGCACCGGCGGGCGCCCGGGCGCGGAGGACTCGACCGGCCCGGCGGCCCGGCGCTGCCGGAGCGGCGGCGTCAGGCCCGCCCGCCGGGGACGGGGACGAGGCGGCCGAGCATCGCGATCACGGTGATCCGCGTCCTGCTGTCGTTCGTCGCCGCGCAGTGGGCGTCGACGCCCCGCTCGTCCGGTGCCTCGTTCGGCTCGGCCAGGCCCAGCCGGATCAGGTCGACGGTGTACTCGTGGCACCGGGAGTAGTCCGCGGCGGCGCTCACCGCTTCGGCATGGTCGATGCGGCCGGGATCCGCGGCGCGCAGCAGCGCCGGGGTGGGCGGCGGGCCCAGCGTCTCCCCGATCCACCCCGAGACGGCCTCCCGGGGGCAGCCGCGCTCCAGCTTCGAGGTGGTCGCGGCGGAGAGCGCCAGGTGGATGAGGAGCGTCCCGAACCAGGCGGTGACCTCGGCCGGGGGCGTGTCCGTGCCCGCCGGCGGCATCACGGCCTGGTACAGCGCGGCCGGGTCGTCGGCGTGCGCGGCGGCGACGACCGCCTTCATCGCGCTGTCGAGGGCGGCCCTGTCGATGGTCATGTCAGCGGTTCTCCCCATGGTCGGCGGCCGTCAACGTAGCGCTCCGGCGCGGTGCGTGGCCGGTGAAGGGGCGGATTTTCCCCGGTACGCGTGAGGAGGGGGTCGACCGGATTGACGGCTGTCGGCTGTCGGCTGTCGGCGGTCACGCGATTCCCCGTGGGCCGCGGTTTCGTGGCGGCGTGATTCCCGACCCTGGTGGTCACGAGTCCCCCCGGGGGGGACGGTGACCGGCACCAGGCGCACGCGGTGGCGGCACCCGTGGCTGTGGGCCGTCGCCTTCGTCCTGCCCGTCGTGCCGTTGGCGGCGCGGCCCTCAGGCCCGGGTCGGGACGCCCTTCGGCGCACGGGCCGTCAGGCGACCGCCGACGGGTGCGCGATGGCGGAGGCCGGGACGCGGTGGGCCCGGTCAGCGCGCCCGGCCGGCTGCCGCCTGGGCCCGGAGGGCGTCGACGGCGAGGCGGGCGGCGGTGCCGATGGCGGCGTCGGCGGCGGGCAGGGTGATGGTGGTGGCGGCGGCGCGGGTGAAGACGGCGAGGGCGTAGCGGCCGCCGTCAGGGTATTCGACGACGCCGACCTCGTGGCGCAGCGTGGGGAGGGTGCCGGTCTTGCCGTGGACGCGGACGTCGTCGTAGGGGAAGCCGGAGGCCAGGCGGTGGGGCCAGACCTGGAGGCCGAGGAGGCGTCGCAGGGCGGCGCCGTGGTCGCCGGGGCAGGCGTCGCCGTGCCAGAGGGCGGCGAGCAGGGTGGTCATGTCGCGGGGGGTGCTGTGGTTGGTGAAGGCGGGGTCGAGGACTCTGAGGCGGGCGACGACGGCGGGGTCGACCGGGGAGTCGGGGCCGGTGTCCTCGGCGAGGGCGGCGATGAGGTCGCGGAGTTTGTGGACGGCGACGGTGCGGGTGAGGCCGAGGTCGGCCATGGTGCGGTTGACGGTGTCGAGGCCGATCCGGTCCCACAGGGTGTCGGCGGCGGTGTTGTCGCTGACGGCGGCGGTGAGGTAGGCGAGGTCGCGCAGGGAGAGGCGGGCGTCGTCGAGCATGGCGCCGAGGCCGGTGGACCCGGGGGTGCGGCCGGCGGCGGGGACGTCGACCTGCCGGGTGAGGTCGACGCGTCCGGCGGCGGCCTCGCGGTAGAGCGTCACGAGCAGGCAGAGCTTGTGGACGCTGGCGGTGGAGACGGCGGTGTCGGCGCCGAGGCCGATCTCGGCGCCGGTGTCGAGGTCGCGTGCGTGGAGTCGGCCGGTGACGCCGGCGTCGGCGAAGGCCGCGGCGATGCGGGTGCGTGCGGCGCGGCTGTGCGGGGTCCGGTCGGCGGCCGGGTGCTCGGCCTTGGTGCGGTCGGCGGCCGGGCGGTCGGCTGTGGTGCGGTCGCTGGTCACAGCGGGAACTCCATTGCGGGCCGGGGGTAGAGCGGGGGGCGGTGGGGCGGCTGGGGCAGCAGGCCGCCGGGTCCGGTCAGCGCCTCGTGGGCGGCCTGAGCGAACAGCCGGACGGCGGGCCCGCCCCGCCCGGTCGGCCAGGCCGTGGAGGTCCGCCAGGCCAGCGGGGTGCCGGTGAGCGGACGCCAGACTGTACCCGGTGGGGGTGTGGTGCGCGGCACCAGGGCGATGGCGCTGCCGGTGAGCACGAGCGCGCCCGCGACGTCCGGTCCCGGCGGGTCGACGACGGCCTCGGGGGTGCAGCCGTGCCTGGTCAGCGTGGTGAGGACCTCGTCGTACAGGGCCGGGGCGGTGGCGCGCGGGAAGAGGACCAGGCGCAGGCCGGTCAGGTCGGCCACCGCGAGTTCCGGGCGGTCGGCGTGCGGGCCGCCGGCGGCGAGCAGGGCGCCGAGCGGCTGGTGCAGGACGGGGCCGAAGGCCAGTCCGTCGGCCGGGCAGGGGTGGCGGACGACGGCGACGTCGACGGTGTGCTGGGCGAGTTCGCGCACCACGGCCGCGACGGGCAGTTCCCGCAGTTCGAGCCGGGTGCCCGGGGAGGCGGTCTCGAAGCCGGTGAGCAGCGCGGCGAGGGTGGCCGGCCCGAGTTCGGGCGGGACGGCCGCGCGCAGGGTGCCGGCCCGTCCGCTGCGCAGGTCGGCGGCGGTGGCGAGGAGGCGGGCGGCGCTGTCCAGGGTCTCCTCGGCCTCGGCGAGCAGCAGCCGGCCCGCCGGGGTGAGGTCGACGCCGCGCGGGCCGCGGTCGAACAGGGTCACGCCGAGTTCGCGTTCGAGGCGCTGGATCCGCTGGGAGAGCGAGGGCTGGGCGATCCGCAGGCGCTCGGCGGCGCGGCCGAAGTGCCGTTCCTCGGCGACGGCGCGGAAGTGGCGGAGGTGCCCCAGCAGGTCCATGGCCAGCAATCATAGGTGTTTTCTTATCGCTCACTTCACGATTGCGGTCTTGGACTGGGAGGTCCGTGGCCTGTTTAGCTGAGCGTGATCGCGCGGATCGCGGCGGTGTGGACCACCGCCGCGGGGCGCGACCGTGATGACACGAACCACCTGGGGAGACCACTGATGACGCCCGACCTCCGCCGTACCCGTACCCGTACCCGCGTCGCGCTGCCCGCGGTGGCCCTGCTCGTGGCCGCGCTGGTCGGCGGGTGCGGCCGGGCGGACGGCGCCTCGACGGCGGCGGCCACCAGCGCCACTACAACGACGACGGCGGCGGGGGCGGCCTCCGCCGCCGCGGCGGACGCGGCCTTCGCGGAACTCGAGCAGCGGTTCGGCGCCCGGCTCGGCGTGTACGCGGTGGACACCGGCAGCGGCCGGGAGGTCGTCCACCGGACCGACGAGCGGTTCGCGTTCGCGTCCACGATCAAGTCGCTCGCCGCCGGGGCCCTGCTGCGCAAGGCCTCCGACGCGGACCTGGACAAGGTCGTCCCCTACCGCCAGGAGGACGTGCTGGCGTGGGCACCGATCACCTCGCAGCACGTGGCGACCGGCATGAAGCTGCGCGACCTGGCCTCCGCCGCCATCCAGTACAGCGACAACACCGCGGCCAACCTCGTCTTCGCCGAACTCGGCGGCCCGGCGGCCGTCCAGCAGTCCCTGCGCGACCTGGGCGACTCGACCACCAGCGTCGACCGCACCGAACCCACCCTCAACGAGGCGACCCCGGGCGACACCCGCGACACCAGCACGCCGCGCGTCCTCGCCGCCGACCTGCGCCGCTACGTGCTCGGCGACGTCCTCCCGGAAGGCCGGCGCGGGCTGCTGACGGACTGGCTGGTCGGCAACACGACCGGCGGCCCGTACATCCGCGCGGGGGTGCCCGCCGACTGGCGGATCGGCGACAAGACCGGCAACGCGGGCTACGGCACCCGCAACGACGTCGCCGTGGCGTGGCCGTCGGGCGGGCGCGCCCCGATCGTGATCGTCGTCCTGACCGACCGCGGCAAGGCGGACGCCACCTCCGACGACGCCCTGATCGCCCAGGCGACGAAGACGGTCGTCAGCGCCCTCGGCTGACGTCCGTATCCGCATCCGTCCCGAAGGAGCATCCCCTCCCGAAGGAGCGCCCCTTCCCGACCGACCAGGAGCCCCGACCGCGATGATCCGACCCACCCGCCGGGCCGACACGGACGCCGACTTCACCCGGCGCCGTCTCGCCCAGCTCGCCGTCCTCGGCCTCGCCGCCGGGGCCTCGCCGGCCGCCCTTCCGGGCACGGCCTCGGCCGCCGTCCCCTCCTCGGTGAAGGCGCCGTCCGCCGGCCGTCCGCACTACGACCGCGCCCGCCGCCTCGCCACCGATGACCCCGTGCTGCGGGCCCTGGTGACGGCGCTGACGCCCGGCTCCGTCCTTCCCCCACTGCCCGCGCCCGCGCCCGCGCCCGTCAAGCTGTTCGACAACCTGGTGCTGCTGAGCGCGGGCTGGGTCTCGGCGATGGCGGTGCTGACGGACGACGGCATCGTGCTGATCGACGCGCTCACCTCACCCGCCGATGCCGAGGGCGTCGTCGTCCCCGGGCTGCGGGCGGTCGGCGCCGACCCGGCGGCGATCCGGCACGTCGTCGTGACCCACGGCCACCCGGACCACTTCGGCGGCGCCCAGACCCTCGCCGACCGCTACGGCGCCCGCGTGCACATGTCCCCGGCCGACTGGGACCTCCTCGCCCGCACCCGCCCCGCCGACGCCCCCGTCCGCGACCTCGACATCGCGGACGGCGCGCAGCTCACCCTCGGCGGCACGACGATCGAGCTGCACCACACCCCGGGCCACACCCCCGGCACCGTGTCCCCGGTCATCCCGGTCCGGGCGGGCGGCCGGTACCACAGCGCGATGCTGTGGGGCGGCCTCAACCCGCCCTCGACGGTGGCGGAACTGCGCACCCTCCTCGCCTCCGTCCACTCCTTCCGGGCCGTCATGCGCCGGACGAACGTGGAGGTCGAGCTCTCCAACCACCCGAACGACCACGGCCTCGAACGAGCCGAACAGCTGCGGCACCAACCGCCCGGCGCCGCGAACCCCTTCCTCCTCGGCGGCCCCCGCACGCAGCGGTACATGGCGGTCATGGACGCGATGGTGCGCGGCCGCATCGCCGACGCGGAGGCCGCGGAGGAGGCGGGGGCGGAGGCGGGAACCGGGGCACGTGGAGCCCGGACCGTGGCGGCTCCGCACGCCTGACGCGGGATTCGGGCATGAAGCCGGAGCTTGTCGTCTGCGTGGTGTCCGAGGAAGGCGCCGCTCCTCCAGGTCAGGTGGACAAGGCCGCACCACCCCGCACATGCACAGGTGGTGGATCGTTTCCCGCGTTCGCGGCGGTCGCTTCCCGTTGTGGCGGGGGTCCTACGGCGGCAGGATGAGTCGTCGTGACTGCCGACCTGCCGTTGTTGCTTCTGGACGTCGACGGGGTGCTGAACCCGTTCGCCGCGGCGGTGTGCCCGGCGGATTACCAGGAGTACGGGTTCTTCCCCGATGAGGAGCCGGTGCGTCTGAACCGGGTCCACGGGCGGTGGCTGAACGGACTTGCCGAGCACTTCGAGATCGTCTGGGCGACGGGTTGGGAAGAGGAGGCGAACGAGATCCTCGCGCCGTTCCTGGGGCTGGAACGGTTGCCGGTCGTCTTCTTCCCGCCCAAGCCGTTCGAACCGTGTGAGAAGGTGCCGGCGGTGGCGGCCTTCGTCGGAGAACGGGCAGCGGCCTGGGTGGACGATGCGCTGACGCCGCAGGCGCGGGCCTGGGCCGACGGCCGCGCGGCCGCGACCTTGCTGGTCGACACCGATCCGTGCGTGGGCCTGACCTGGAGTGCGGTCGAGCAGTTGTCGGGGTGGTCGATGGACCTGAGGCGGCCGAAGGCTGAGTGACCGTCGGCGCCCGAGCCCGCGAGGCGCTCCGATGCCGCTCCGCCGACCGGGACGTCACCCTGATCAAGCGGGCCACCGCCCCGGCCACCTCCGAGGCCCTGCGGCAGTACACCGACCGGCATCGAGGGCCTGCCGGACCAGCGCGTCACCGGCTACCTGCTGGTCGACCCCACCGCCGCCGACCAGGCCGAGGCCCGGGTCACCGGCCTCCTCACCCGCTACGTGCTGCCCAGCGCCACCCTGTTCACCGCCCTGGTCGCCTGGCTGGTCACCGGGCCTGGCGCTGCGGCCGGTGGAGCCGATCCGCCGGGGCATGGCCCAGGGGCCCGCGCGGTGGTCCGCCCCCCGTTCGCCCCCCCCCGGGAACGGACCCGCCGTACGCGAACCGGCCTCCTCGGAACGGGGGTTCAGCGGGGGGCGTCGGAGCGGACGTCGACGGTGAACTGGCGCTTGATCTGGTCCGGCCCTCCGGGCCAGTCCCCACCGAGCTCGTCGCGGTAGGCGATGTGCACGGTCACGGTGGTACGGCCGGGGTTCTGGGCGCGGAAGGTGAAGTAGTAGCGGCCGCCCGAGCCGGTGTTTCCGATCTCGCCGAAGTCGAACAGGTCCCTGACGTCGAAGTTGTGGACGTACTCGTCACCGGCGGCCTTCGCGACGGCCGGGTCGGGGGCTGGAGCGGCCATGCTCCAGACGTCGCCTGCCAACCGGTAGGCGGGCACCTCCACGGAGAACAGCTCGCCGGGCTTGACGGTGATCTGTCCCGAGGTCTGGGTGAATACGGTGCCGTGGTCGAGTTTGCCGGTGGTCTTCCGGTGGACGGTCACCGCGCGCATGGTGGCCGGGACGGCCAGCGCCACGACGACTACCAGCAGGACGAGGCGCCACCTGCGCTTCACGGGGTCGCTTCCCGGTGGGTGACACGCAGCGCCAGGACGGCGGCGACGGCGTCGAGCCAGCGGGCGACCAGTTGGTCCCCTGTGGGGTCCTGTACGACCATGGCGGCTGCCTCCAGCCAGCCGCGGGCCACCGTGGCGGCCGGTCCGGGCAGCGGTTCGGGCAGGGCGGCCGCGAAGCGGGTGCCGCCGGCGCGGACGGTCTCGCCGAGGAAGGCCAGGGCCCGTGGCAGCGCGCCGAGCCGGTCGACGGTGATCGCGGCGGCCACCGCGCCGTCGCCGAACAGGGTGGAGCGGTGCGGTCCCGGGTGCGGCAGGCCGAAGCGCAGCAGGATCTCGACGTCCAGCTCGGCGAGCCGGCTGTCGCTCTGGGGTTGTGGGGTGTTCATCTGGTGCCTCACTTGGGCATTCGGACGCTTGTGACGTTGGGGAGGCTGTCGTCGGAGGCGCCGCCCATGTGGTTGTTGATGAAGTCGCTCTCGCTGACCCAGACGGTGTAGCCCCAGGGGTTGTAGAGCTCCAGTTGGTCACCCCGGTGTCCGATGATCATCATTTGGTGGCCGCCGTCTCCGCGGACCGACACGGGGACGGGCTTGCCCTCGTCGATCTTCTGCTCGATCTCGGTCAGCGCACTCTGGCGCTTGTCGCGGCTGTCGAGGTCGACGTTGTGGTACTCCGCGCCGGTGTGCTTGCCGATCTCGTCGTCGGCGACGTCGTCGGACTCCCAGTCCCACATCCCGCCCTTGTCGAAGTGCCACCAGGAGCGGGTGTCGTAGACCCGGTTGGTCTCCTTGTCCCATCGCTCTTTCGACGCCTGACCGTTGTCGTAGGCCGGGTCGCCGGGGTGACCGCCGGTGGTGAGCTGGAAGGCGAAGAGCGGGTCGACCATCGCCCGGGCGGTCACGGTCGAGGCCGCCACGCAGGTCGGATACGGTCCCTGACCCCATTTGACGCCCTGGTAGGCCGTGTCCGTCTTCTGGGTGGAGGTCGCGTCGAGCTGCACCGGGGATATCCGATCGGCGAGCCAGTCGGGATCGTCGGCGTGTTCGTGGATCAGGTCGTCGAACTTCTTGACCTCGTCGTAGCTGTGCCCGGCGGCGAGCGCCTTCATCAGGTAGGCGCGCTCCTCGGGGGACTTGCAGCCGGCCAGCAGCTGGTCGAAGCGTGCCCTGTCGGCTTCGCTCATCTTGTCCATGACCTGGCCGGCACGCGTCACGTCGTTGGCCGTGAGGATGCTGCCGTACTCCTGGCTGCCGGCGAGAGCGGCATCGACGATGACCAGCTTGTCCTCCGCGCTGAGGCCCTTGTTCTTGAACTTGCCCGCCAGCGCCTTGCCCGCCAGCGCGTTCAGCTCGCGGGCGGCGGCGCGGCCCGCGTTCTCGGCCTTCACCGCGGCGTCGTGGACCGACCTGATGCCCTCCCTCGCCTTCGCCTGGGCGGTGTGCATCGTGTCGTCGTCCCAGTGGACCGGGTCCGGCATATCGCCGACGGTGATGTCGTGCAGCAGTTTCAGCGCCTCGGCCAGCGGCGCGTGGCCCTGCCCGTGCAGGACCTGAGCCTCGCTCAGCGCGCCGGCCAACGTCTTGAGCTGGTCCCGGCCCTTGCCCAGGGCGTCGCGGCAGCGCCCGAGGTCGTCGGCGGAGGCCTTGACCACCTCCGCGGCTTTCTCCCCGACCTGCCCGGTCCAGGCGTCGGGCAGCTGCTGCGAGCCGACCTGCGTCACCGTCATCTGGATCTGGTCCAGCCGGCCGCTCGCCGTGTTGTAGGCGGCGGCGAGTTCGCCTAGTTTGCCGGAGTCGCCCTTGGGCGCGGGCAGTTGCAGGGCGTCGTGGACGGCGTACTTGAGGTCGCCGGCGCCCCACATGCCGTGGGACTCGTCGATGGTCTTCTTCAGCTTCTCGGCCTGCTGGCGCTGGCTGCCCGACGGCCCGCCGAGCGGGTGCGCGCTGTGGTCGGCCACGGTCAGGCCCCCTGCTGGTACTGCTGCTGGACACCGTGGTCCGTGGTCGCGTAGTTGGCCGCGGTGGTGTGCACCTTGCCGCCGAGATCCTTCAGCGCGTCGACGTTCACCTGGAGCTCGTCCTGCCAGGCCTGCCAGAAGGCCTTCGCCGCGTCGCCCGCGCCGTACTCGCCGAGGACGGCGGGGTCGGACATGTTCAGCTTGTCCAGGGCCGCTTTGACACCACCCACGTCCCCGCCGGCCGCGACGAGCTTGTCGCCCGCGTCCCCGAGCTTCTCCGGATGAGCGCCGAACCCCGTTCCGGCACCATCGATGCCCATGTTCCCCCCATGCTGTTCGACACGCTCTGTAGAGCATCGAACATCATAACGTCGGCCGATGGACAGTTCGACGGGCGTCGCCGGCACCCCGCTCACCGGTATCGGGGCGCAGGCCCAGCCGAGGGCGGTAGCGCTGCTGCCGGTGACGGGAAGGGCGAGCGGGGCAGGCCGGAGGGGGGCTGCCCGGAGGACGGGTTCCGGCCGCGGGGCTGGCGGCCGGGGTGGCGTGTGGTCAGTCGGTGTCGGTGGCGGCCAGGACTGCGAGGTGTCGGCCGTCGGGGTGTAGGGCGGCGAGGGCGAGGTCCCAGGCGACGTTGTGGAACCAGGGGGCGGACGCGGTGCCGAGGCGGAGCCAGGTCGTCTGCCGCACGCGGTCGGCGGTCCGGGTGATCGGCGCGTCGGCGGGGGTGCCGGTCAGGGCGGCCAGGGAGCGCCAGGCGGCGAGTCTGCCGTAGGCGCCGTAGTTGCCGTGGCCGTAGGCCGGTGCGCGCAGGGCGGCGGTGAGCAGGGTCCGTAGGGCGAGGCCGGGGTCGGAGGGGTGGAGCCGGGCCGGGGTCTGGCCGGGCGGCCAGGGGGTGAGCGGCAGGAGCGCGAGGAGTGCCGGGAGGTCTTCGGGGGTGACCGGGTCGGGTAGCCAGAACTCCTGGGCGGCGAGCTTGCCGTTGGACTGGGCGAGCCAGTGGGCGACGGCCGCGCCCATGGCCTCCGTCGTGGCGGGCAGGCTGGTCTCGGTCGGTTCGGCCGCGGCCGCCCGCTGCCGCGTCGCCGGCGTGGTCTCCAGCGCGTCGCCCGGCTCCGGCCACACGGCCGGGACCGTCCAGGTCCAGTCGTCGGCGGCCCCCGCGGGGCGCCGCAGCCCGTGCTCCTCGGGCAGCAGGGCCAGCGGCAGTACGGCGAGCGGGTGGCCCTCGGCCAGGAGGGTGTCGGCGAAGGCGCGCAGCACGGGGTGGCCGTTGACCGCGTCCGAGACGAGCACCGTCTCGTGGAGCAGGCAGGCCGCGAACTCGCGCGCGTCCGCGGTCTCGGGCACCCGGTCGAAGACCTCGTCGGCGATGTCCTCGATGCGGTGCCCGTGGGCGACGACCGCGGCCAGGTAGCGCGGGGAGACGCCGGGGTGCGGCGAGTCCAGCACGCGCACCAGGGCGCGCAGGCTCTGCGGCCCCGGGCGGGCGGCCAGGGCGTTCAGTGTCCAGTACAGGGCCGCGGCGCAGTGCCCCTGAAGGTCCCGTCCGGCGGCGGTGCGGGCGGCGAGTTCCGCCGCGAGGCCGCCGGCCCAGTCGAACTCGCCGGTGGCGACCCGCGATTCGACCTCGGCGCGCAGTACGGAGACGTCCGCGTCGTCGGCCTCGCAGAGGGCGTCCACCGTGCGGGTGATGTCCTTGTCCATGGCGTGATTGTTTCCCGGCGGCGGGTGGTCCGCCGCCGGCGGCGCGCCCGCCGACGCTCGGCGTCGGCGCGGACCGGTGGCCGCCGCGGCCCCTGCGACCTGCGGATTCGACGAATTGTGACGCGAACGCGTCCATGTGCTGCGGGCGCGTTTCGTGTTCGTGTCCACTTGCCCTGGTCCATGGTGCCGGGTGTCGCTCGCACACAGACTGGCCTCTGCACGGTCGTGCAACCACCCCTTGGATCGAGGAAGTTCCACCCGCATGCCCAACTCCCCCAGACCCGGCGCTCCCCGGCCGTACCCGTCGCATCCGGTGGGGAGGTGGCGTCCGTGCTCCGGTACGTGACCCGCAGGGCGGCGGGCTGGTTCCTGGTGATCGCCGTGGCCACCAACGCCACCTACTTCCTGGCCAGTTGGTTCCTCGACCCGCGTTCGAACTTCAAGGAGCTGCGCCCGGTCCGCACCGAGGAGCAGATCTCCCGGGCCCTGGCCCCCTACAACCTGGACCCGCACGAGCCGCTGCTGCACCGCTGGTGGGACTGGCTGACCGGGGTGGTCCTGCGCTTCGACTGGGGCCGTTCCCCGGTCGGGGTGCGGGTGAACGGGGAGATCGGCTACCGCTCCCTGGTCAGCGCCGAGCTGGTGACCGGTGCGACGGTCCTGTCGGTCGTCGTCGGTGTCGCGCTCGCGGTGCACACCGCCTCGCGCCAGTACGGCTGGCGGGACCGGGCCGCCCAGGCCCTGTCCATGGCGCTGTTCAACGTCCCGGTGTCGATCGCCGCCCTCGCGCTGGTGCTGCTGGCCATCCGGCTGAACGAGCAGGCGGGTTGGCACTTCCTGTACGTCGCGGGCGAGAACTCGCCCGGCGTGGAGGGGTTCTGGGCGACGGTCGGCGACCGGCTGCTGCACCTGGTGCTGCCGACGATCACCCTCACCCTGACGGGGTACGTGGGCTACCACCTCACCCAGCGCTCGCTGCTGCTGGACGTCATCGGCTCCGATTTCGTGCGCACCGCCCGAGCCACCGGGCTGACCCGCGCCCAGGCGATCCGCCGGCACGCCCTGCGCACCGCGCTGATCCCCACCGCCCAGTCCGTGGCCTTCGGCATCCCGGCGGTGTTCACCGGTGCGGTGCTCACGGAGACGATCTTCGGTTGGAACGGCATGGGCCAGTACTTCATCCAGACCATCAGCAAGAACGACGTGCACGGCACCGTGGCGACCGCCGCGTTCGCCGCCGCCCTGACGGCGGTCGGCGCGATCCTCGCGGACATCGCCACCGTCCTCCTCGACCCGAGGGTGCGGGTGAGCTGAGATGAGCACCCCTGTGACCCCCGTGAGTCCCGATGCGGCCCCTGTGGGTCCCGACGCGGCCGCCGAGCATGACGGGCACGACGGGCACGACGGGCACGACGGCCGCTACCTGGGCCGGCGCCGCCTCTACCTGCGCCGCTTCCTGCGCAACCGGACCGCCGTCGCCGGCGTGGTGATCTTCCTGCTGCTCGTGCTGTTCAGCGCGCTCGGCGGCCTGTTCACCCCGTACGGCTACGCGGACACCGACTTCTCCGCCCTCACCCAGGCCCCGAGCGCCGAGCACTGGTTCGGCACCAACCAGGGCGGCAACGACGTCTACGCCGCCGCCGTGCACGGCCTCCAGCGCTCGCTGGTGATCGCGGTGACCGTCTCCCTGCTGACCGTCGCCCTCGCCGCGGTCGTGGGCGCGGGCGCCGCCTACGTCGGGGGCCGGGTGGAGAAGGCGACCCTCGCCCTCATCCACTTCCTGCTGGTCGTGCCGTCCTTCCTCGTCCTCGCCCTGGTCTCGCACCGGCTGGCGGGCGACTGGCGAGTCCTCATCCTCGTCCTGACGGTGTTCGGCTGGATGTCCACCGCCCGCGTGGTCTGGTCGGTGTCGACGTCCCTGCGCGAGCGCGACTACGTGCGCGCCGCAGAGTACATGGGCGTGCGCCCCCTGCGCATCGTGCTGCGCCACATCATCCCCAACCTGGGCTCCCTGCTCATCGTCAACCTCACCCTGGGCGTGGTCTCCACCGTGCTCAGCGAGACCGCCCTGTCCTTCCTCGGCTTCGGCGTCCAGACCCCCGACGTGTCGCTGGGCACGATGCTCGCCGACGGCGCGGGCACCATCACCAGCGCCCCCTGGCTCTTCGCCTTCCCCGCCGGGCTGACCGTCCTGCTCACCGTCTCGATGACCTTCGTCGGCGACGGCCTGCGCGACGCCCTCGACCCCACGTCCACCACCGGCGCGGCAGGAGCCCGACGATGACCCTCGCACCCGCCCCCCGCACCGGGCCCGCGACCGACCCCACCGGGTCCACCGACCCCGCCGGCCCCGCCGGGCCCGCACCCGTCCTGTCCGTACGCGGCCTGAGCGTCTCCTTCCCCTCCGAGGCCGGGCCGGTGGAGGCCGTGCGCGGCGTCGACTTCGACCTGCTGCCCGGGCGCACCCTGGGCATCGTCGGCGAGTCCGGCTCCGGCAAGTCCGCCACCGCCCTCGCCGTCATGGGCCTGCTGCCGCCCACCGCGCGCCTCGGCGGCCGGATCCTGCTGGGCGGCCGCGACCTGGCGGCGATGGACGACAAGGAGCTCTCCCGGGTCCGCGGCAAGGACATCGGCATGGTCTTCCAGGACCCGATGTCCGCGCTCACGCCCATCTTCAGCGTCGGCCGGCTGCTCTCCGAGGCCCTGCGCGCGCACCGGGAGCTGTCCAGGAAGGACGCCTGGGAGCAGGCGGTGGAACTGCTCGACCTGGTCGGCATCCCCGACCCGCGCGAACGCGCCAAGTCGTTCCCGCACGAGTTCTCCGGCGGCATGCGCCAACGCGTCGTCATCGCCCTGGCCATCGCCAACAAGCCCTCGGTGCTCGTCGCCGACGAGCCCACCACGGCGCTGGACGTCACCGTCCAGGCGCAGATCCTCGACGTGCTGCGCCTGGCCCAGCGCGAGACCGGCGCCGGCCTCGTCCTGATCACCCACGACCTGGGCGTGGTGGCCGGCCACGCCGACGACGTCGCCGTCATGTACGCCGGGCGGATCGTCGAGCACGCGGGCGTCGACGAGCTCTTCCGCCGTCCCACGATGCCCTACACCGCCCGCCTGCTGGCCAGCGTCCCGACCGTGGACAGCGGTGTCCCGCGGCCCCTGGTCCCGGTCGGCGGGGAGCCGCCGTCCCTGGTCGCCCTGCCCGGCGGCTGCCCCTTCGCGCCCCGCTGCGCGGTGGCCGTGGACGTGTGCCGGACCACCGAACCAGGCCTGGCCGCACCGGACTTGACCTCAGCGGACCTGAGCGCACCGGCGCCGGCCGGGCGGCCCGGCCGCGCCGCCTGCCACCGCGCCCGGGAGATCGCCGACGGCAGCCTCGACCCGGTCGGGGCGGCCCCTCCCGTGCCGACGGCCGGCCCCGCCGAGCGGACCGCCGGCGAGGTGGTCCTGCGCGTCGAGGACCTGGTCAAGACGTTCCCCGTCACCAAGGGCGCCCTGCTCAAGCGCCGGGTGGGCACCCTGCACGCGGTCAGCCACGTCGGCTTCGAACTGCGCGCGGGCGAAACCCTGGCCCTGGTCGGGGAGTCCGGCAGCGGCAAGACCACCACGCTGCGCGAGGTGCTGCGGCTGCGCGCCCCCGAGGGCGGCCGCATCGAGGTGGCCGGCACCGACGTCGCCACGCTGCGCTCGGCCGCCGAGGTGCGCGAGCTGCGGCGCCACGTGCAGATCGTCCTCCAGGACCCGACGGACGCCCTGGACCCCCGGCTGACCGTCTTCGACCTGCTGGCCGAACCGCTCCAGGCCGCCGGCGCCGACCGCACCGCCGTCCGCTCCCGGGTCACCGAACTCCTGGACCTGGTGGGCCTGGACCGCGCCATGGGCGACCGCTTCCCCGCCGCCCTGTCCGGCGGCCAGCGCCAGCGCGTCGGCATCGCCCGCGCCCTGGCCCGCGAGCCGAGGCTGCTGGTCCTGGACGAGCCGCTGTCCGCCCTGGACGTCTCCGTGCAGGCCGAGATCATCAACCTGCTCGCCCGGCTGAAGCGCGAACTGGGCCTGGCCTACCTCGTGGTGGCGCACGACCTGGCCGTGGTGCGCTACTTCTCCGACCGCGTCGCGGTGATGTACCTCGGACACGTCGTCGAGTCCGGCGCCACCGAGGAGATCTTCGCCCGGCCCCGGCACCCGTACACCCGGGCCCTGCTGTCGGCCGTCCCGGTCCCCGACCCGGAGCGCGAGCGCCACCGCGAGCGCATCGTCCTCGCGGGCGAGCAGCCCAGCGCCGCCCGGCTGCCGCAGGGCTGCGTGTTCGTCGACCGCTGCCCGCTCTACCGGGAGGCCGACGAGGCCGTACGCACGCGCTGCCGCACCGAACGGCCGGCGACCGTCGGCGCCCCGGACGGCTCCGACCACCGCTACGCCTGCCACGCGGTCTGACACCGCCCCCGCTCTTCCCCGTCTCACCGAATCCCACCAAGGACACCCCATGCGTCGGAAGCTCGCCCTGCCCCTCGCGCTCGCCGCGGCCGTCTCGGTCGCCGCCACCGCCTGCTCCTCCTCGTCCCCCTCCGGCGGCTCCACCGGCGCCTCCCCCGGGCAGGACGCCAAGAACGCCGCCAAGGTCGCGTCCTCCGTCACCGACTACAACCCCCAGCCGTACGAGAACATCAAGGACGGCGGCACCTACACCACCGCGGGGACCTTCGACGAGCAGGGCAACCCGTTCAACGTCAACGGCACCCTGAACGCGCTGCGGGTCTGGTCCTGGTACAACGCCGACGCCATCACCTACTCGCCCACCGGCGAGGTCCAGTACAACCCGGACTACTACAGCGACGTGAAGGTCTCCGTCGAGGGCGGCGACCAGAAGGTCGTCATCACCCTCAACCCCAAGGCCGTGTTCAACGACGGCACCCCGATCGACTGGCGGGCCATCGAGGCCACCTGGAAGGCCAACAACGGCTCCGACAAGGAGTACGCGGCCTCCTCCACCGACGGCTACGACCGCATCACCTCCGTCACCCGGGGCGCGGACGACAAGCAGGCGGTCATCGCCTTCAAGGGCGTCAACGCCTCCTGGTCCGCGCTGTTCACCACCTTCCTGCACCCCCAGGCCGCCACCGTCGACAACTTCAACAAGGCGTACGTCAAGACCGCCCACCCCGAGTGGGGCACCGGGCCGTACACCGTGGGCACCTGGGACGACCACTCCGGCAACATCACCTTCGTACGCAACCCCACCTGGTGGGGCCGGCCGGGCAAGCTCGACAAGCGCGTCTACGTCAACCTGGAGAGCGCCGCCTCCATCAACGCCTTCAAGAACGGCGAACTCGACTACGCACCCGTCGGGACCGCGGAGAACCTCAAGCAGGTGAAGACGGTCAAGGACGCCGAGATCCGCAGCGGCGGCAGCCCCTTCGAGTACTCGCTGTACCTCAACACCAAGTCCCCGCTGCTCGGCGACGTCCAGGTCCGCAAGGCCGTGCAGGAGAGCATCGACCGCGCCCAGATAGCGAAGATCCGGTTCCAGGGCCTCGACTACACCGAGCCGCTGCCCGGCTCGTCGGTGCTCTACAGCTTCCAGCAGGGCTACCGCGACAACGTCGCCTCCGTGCTGAAGTACGACCCGGAGCAGGCGCGCAGGACCCTGGACGCGGCCGGCTGGCAGCCCGGGGCCGACGGCATCCGCGCCAAGGACGGCAAGCAGCTCGCGATCGGCTACACCCTGCTCGGCGACGGCCCCATCGAGAAGGCCACCGCCAGTGCGTTCACCGCGATGCTCAAGACCGTCGGCGTGAAGGTGGACGTCAACAAGGTCTCCGAGAACGACTTCTCCAAGGTCCTCAGCGACCGCCGCTTCGACCTGTTCATCTCCGGCAACCGCTCGACGGACCCCTTCGGCGCCCGGTACCTGTGCGACTTCTACTGCTCCGACCGCGACTCCAACATCACCGGAGCCGGCACCCCCGAACTGGACAAGGAGATCCGCGCCACCGGAGAGATCGCCGACCTCGGCCAGCAGATCGCGGCCGTCAACGAGGTCGAGCAGAAGGCCCTCCAGCAGTACTCCCTGCTGCCGCTCTACAGCGGCCCCTCCACCTACGGCATCCGCAAGGGCCTCGCCAACGTCGGCGCCGCCATCTTCTACAGCCCGCTGCCCGAGACCGTCGGCTGGCAGAAGTAGCAGTACCGCCGGCGCCCGGGGGCGGTCGGCTCCCCGGACCGTCGGGGGACTCACGGCGCACGTCGGACGTGCGCTCGCCGAAGGGCGGCTCCGCGGGCCGCCCTTCGGTGGAGCATCACCCGGTCCGGCCGCCGGTGGGGGTCTCGGCGTGCCGGGTGAGGGCGTCCAGGAGCGTGATCTGATGGTCGGTCAGCTTCCCGTCGGTGCGGGCCTTGTCCTGTTTGCGCAGCCAGGTGCCGGGGCGGAAGGCCGGGTCGGCCTCGCCGCCGGTGCGGTTCACCGGGCCGTCGAGGGCTCCGCCGGCGGCGAGGTAGGCGAGCAGGCGGCGGTAGGAGCGGTTCCAGTCCGGCTCCAGGCGCCACAGCTCGTCCAGCGCGTCCAGCCTCGCCACCTGGCCGGGGTCGAGGCTGTCGGCCTTGCGCTGGCGGCGCATCCACGCGCCCACCGCGTAGTCGTCCAGCTTCGCGGTGGCGGGGATGGCGAGGTGGCCGTGCCGGCGGTGGAACGCGGCGGCGTACGCGGCGCCGCGTTCCCAGGCGTTGGCGTTCTTCGACCAGATCATGCCGAGCGCGTCCAGCTCGCTGACCCGGGCGGCATCGAGCAGGCCCTGGCCGTGGAGGTGGCGCTGGCGGGCGAGCCAGGAGATCAGCTCGGCGTGCTTCGCCTTGTCGGTGGGGTCGAGGTGGCCGTGCTGGAGATGGAAGAGCGCCGCGACGGCGTGCATCCGCTGCCACTCGACCGCGCGCGGGTTGAACGCGCGCAGCTTGACGGTCTGGAGGATGCGCGCGGCGTGCCGGCGGGCGTCGATCTTCAGCCACTCGACCGGGGCCGCCGGCTGCTGATCGCCCTCTGGGGTCTTGGCCGCGGTGGTGTGCGCGGCGGGCTGCGAGCGGTGGGCGCGCAGCTCGGTGATCCGGCCGACCACCCGGGCGTCGTGCGCCGCGAGGGCGCGCAGGACCCGCCAGATCGTACGGAAGCTGGACGCCTCGATCTCGGTATCGGCCTCGGCCTTCACGGCCTCGTCGGCGTCGTGGACCTCGGACGGGTGCGCGGCGGCGGTGTCGTCGTCGGCCTGAGGCGTCGGCAGGTAGACCGGGATGACGATCCACGAGACCTTGCCCTGCCGGTAGGACTGGCGCAGGGCGCGGCCCACGGCCTGGACGATGTCGATGACCGAGCTCTTGGGGTCGGCGAAGCAGACGGCGTCCACCGCGGCGACGTCGATGCCCTCGGTCAGCAGCCGGCTGTTGCAGAGGATGCCGCACTCCTCGCCGTCCTCGCCGGTGTGGGCCTTGAAGTCGGCGAACGCGGCCCGGCGGTCGCGGAGGCGGTCGGTGCCGGCCACCGCCTTCGCCCAGATCCGCTCCGGGCGCTCCGCGTCCTCCAGCAGCCGGGAGGCGTCCGGCAGGGTGTCCGCGAACTCCCGTGCCGCGCTGACCCGGGAGTGGAAGGTGATGACCCGCCGCAGGTCGAGGTCGGCGACGGCGCGCAGCACGGCGATCTGCAGGGCCAGGCGCAGCAGTTCCTCGTTGGAGCGCTGGGTGCGCAGGTCGGCGACGGCGGGGAGGCGGAGCAGTTCGCGCAGGTCCTCGTCGGTGACGACGGGGACCAGGACGCGGTAGTCGGCGAGGTAGCCGTGCTCGATGCCCTGGCCGAGGGTCCAGGTGAAGACGGTTGTGCCGTAGATGCTCTCGTCGTCCATGGAGCAGAGCGCGGGCAGTTTCTCCGCGCCCTCGCCGTCCGCGTCGGCGTCGGCGAGGTCGGCCAGGCCGTCCTTCGTGCGCCGGTCGTCGGCGATGCGCGGGGTCGCGGTGAAGTAGAGCCGCCGGGCGGCGGGGACCTGGGCGTCGTCGTGGACGGCCGCCCACGCCTTGCTCCCGGCGCCGGCGGTCCGGTGCGCCTCGTCGATGACGACCAGGTCCCAGGCGGGCAGGCCGAACTCGCGGTGGGCCTGGACGATCCGCTCCAGCGAGGCGTAGGTCGCGTACACGGTGACCGGCTGGTCGTCGGGGGCGCCGGCGACGAGGTCGGCGATCCGCGGGGCCTGGGTGGTCACCCGGGCGTGGACGCGGCCGCCGGCCTCCGCGCTCTCCAGCGCCTCCTCCCGTGAACAGGCCGCCACCGCCAGGCCGCGGCGTCCGCCTCTCAGGGACCAGGCCTCGGCGGTCTGCTCCAGCAGCTCGATCGTCGGCACCAGCACCAGGACCCGGCCCCTCGCCGCCAGGCGCCGGGCGCAGCCGGCGGCGATCAGGGTCTTCCCGGAGCCGGTCGCCGCGACGACCGTCGCGCGGCCGCCGTCCTTCACCTCGCGCACCGCTGCGGCCACCGCGTCCTTCTGGAACCGGTGCAGCGGCAGCGGGTTCGCCACGGCGATACCGAGCGGCTGCGCCGGGAGCGGCGGCCGGGCCGGCGCGTCCTGCTCGGCGGTGGCGGTGGTGCTCTCCACGACGCGGGTGTCTCCTTCGCGTACTGGGTGCCGGGGGGTCAGTGCTCGTCGGGGTAGGCGTAGCGGTGGAGGGCGTCGATCAGGCCTTCGACCAGGTCGCCGAACGGCGTGGTCCGCCAGTCGCCGTCGAAGCCGCCCTCGGCCAGGAGGATGTCGGCGAGTCGGTCGGTCAGCTCCTGGGCGTCCTCCTCGCTCGGCGGGGTGGCCGGGTCGAGGGCCACGCCGCGGGCCTCGGCGGCGCGGCGCAGCACGGTGAGCTTCTCGTCGGAGCCGGCGAACCATGCGGGGCGGTCGGGGTCCGGTGCGGTGTGCCGGTCCGGATGTCCTGCGCTCACCGGTTCTCCCCGGGGATCCAGCCGCGGACTTCGAGGTACTGGATGTCGGCGTCGGCGATGGCGCGGCCGGTCTCCACCAGCCACGTCTTCATGGCCTCGGTGACGTCGCCGTGGTGGTCGGCGACGCGCCGGGACCACTCGGCGGCGTCGAAGCCTCCGGTGGAGGCGGAGCCGTAGGTGCGCTCCTCGGTGCCGTCCGCGCGGGGGACGAACCCGCGCCGGATGCCGCCGGAGTCCTGCTCCGAGCCCGCCGAGTACACGTACTGGTCAGCCTTCATCCGGACGGTGAAGGCAAGGCGGCCGCCGGCCCGGCCGGTCTCGTGCACCACGGGCGCGAGGTGGCCGGCGCCGGACCTGATGGCCTGCTTCCCGGCGCGGCCGGCCATCGACCCGCCGGCCTCGCCGACGGTGTCCTTGCCCCGGACCCGGGCCTTCTGTCCGGTCCTGGTGCGGCGGCGGCTGGTGTTCGCCTCCGCGATCCCGGACAGGGTCTCCTCGTCGCGCTCGCCGCCGCGGACCGCCCGGACCAGCTGGCGCAGCGCGCCGACCATGCTGGCACCCTTGCCCTTGGTGAAGAACTGGGAGACGAGCGAGGCGTCGCGGCCGAGCATCCCGGCGACCTGGCGCTTGGTGTAGCCGTGGTCGATGAGCTGCTGGGTCAGCCGCGCGGCCTCGTTGGGCTGGTTCGGGTCGGCCGGGCTCACCGGGTCTCCTCTGCGGCGAGTTCGGCGCGGCCCAGGCCGCGCAGCTTCAGGTACTGCTCCTGGCTGGTGGGGTGCTCGACGGGGCCGGTGAGGTGGCCCTTGAGGAGGTAGTCGCCGGGCTCGCCGCGGTAGGGCCAGGGCTGGCGCTCGGTCAGGGCGATGCCGTCGGTGCCGAAGTAGACGACGGTGCCGGGCTTCGCGTGCAGGGCGCCGGCGTGGCCGATGACCTCCTTGCCCTGGCGGTACCTCATGTCCAGCAGCGCCGCCCGCGCCCCGGACCACACGTAGGCGGCCCACTCGGGGTGGGCGTACGGGTCGCGGGAGAAGCCGGCCTGCCGCTGCCAGGTCACCACCTGGTCGTCCCGGCCGAGGATCTCGACCCCGGCGGGCAGGGTCTCGCCGACCGGGGTGGTGCCGGAGACCAGGCGCGGGCGCTGGGCGAAGCCGCCGAGGCCGAACAGCAGCACCGCGCGGACGGCGCGGGAGGCGAGGTAGGCGGCGGTGCGCTGGCGGTCGTCGCCGTGCATGCGGGAGAGGTTGGTCAGGTCCGCCCACGCCGACTTGAGGCGCTTGCCCCACTCGTCGAGCGGCTTGCCGTCCTCCCAGAGCAGGCCGCCGAGGACCTCGATCCGCCACGGTGCGAGGTGGTTGGCCAGGGCGAGGTGGACCTCGGCGCCGCCCGCCCAGGTGGTGAAGGTCTCGCCGGGCGCCGAGGGGTAGGTCCAGGCGCGGTCGCCGGTGACCGGGGCGGGCAGCAGGCCGACGTGGTTCCAGCCCTGCGGGACGGTCACCTTGACGTTCCAGTGCGAGCAGGACATCAGGGCCTTGGTCTGCTCGGCCTCCGTCATCGCGGCGAACGCGGCGGCGGTGATCCGGCGCGGGGTGCCGACCGGGGACTTCCACAGGTGCTTGGCGTAGGCGAAGGTGCGGTCGTACTCCACCAGGGCGGGCAGCTGCTGCGGCACGCGCGGGGGCAGGACCAGCTCGGTGCGGCCCTGGCCGCCGGTCGCGTGCAGCAGGCCGCGCAGCTCCTCGGACAGGACCGGGTAGCCGCCGGCCCACTTGCCGGTGGTCGGGACGGTGCGCGACCACAGGTCCCGGCCGGTCTGCGACGGCGAGCCCATGAGGACCGCGTCGTCCCAGTGGCGGCGCAGCGCCTGCCACAGCAGGGTGAACGCCTGACGGCAGGTGACGACGTCGGCGCCGTCCGGGTCGAACCACTCCCCCATGCTGCGGATCTCGGTGGTGCCGCTGTCCGGGGCCGCGGTGGGGGCGTAGCGGCCGACGGGCTGGCGCTGGTGGACGAAGTGGCCGGCGAGCTTGTCGCGGCCGGAGCCGACGGCGGTGGTCCACCGCTCGGACGGGGTGTTCAGCCAGGCGGCGACGGCGTCCTTGAGGGTGGAGTAGCGCTCAGCGCCGTCGTGCCAGGGGGCGCCGGCGGTGATGTAGACGCGCTCGGTGCCGGGCGCGGTGGCCAGGACGGCGTCCAGGATCTCCCCGGGGGTGCGGGCGCCGAGGTCGAGGCGCACGGTCTGGTCGCGGACCGCGAGCATCCCGGCGGCCGCGTCCAGGAACACCGTGGAGCGGGCCTGCTGCGTGAAGTTCGGGCGCTTGGAGAGCAGGCCGGTCGTCACGGCCTCGAACCGGGCGCCTGCCGGGCCTTCGGGGAGGGTGGGCAGCTCGCGCGGGCCGGCCTCGACCGCCGGACGTACCGAGGCCGCTGGGACGACCGGCGCGGCGACGGCCGGGGTCGGCTGCTCGACCGGGGCCGGCTGCTCGAGTACGGCGACGGGGCGGGTCAGCGCCGGGGCGACGGCGGCGGGTGGCTCGGCAACCGGCGCCGGTTCTGCCGCTTCCTCCGCTTCCGCCACTTCCGCGACGGGCACCGGGACGGGCGCGGCCGCGCGGACGGCGACCGGGGTCGGATCCAGCAGCGGGGCGATCCGCACGACGTCGCCGACCGACAAGCCCGCGGCCTTCGCGATGGCGTCGGCCTTCGCGCCCTCGTACCCCGCCAGCCCGGCCACCCGTCGCGAACGCTGGGCGGCGAGCCTGTCCAACTCCTTCCGCGCGGCCGCGACCTGCTTCTCGGCGGCCGTGATCCCGGCGCGCAGCTCGCGCAGACCGGCGAGTTCGGCGGTGTACGTCTTGCGGTCCATCAGGCGCCGCCTTCCGCGGTGACGGTCGCGGTGGCGAGCGCCGCCGTCTCCCGGTCGATGCGGGCCAGGGCGGCCTTGAAGACGGGGACCAGGTCCTCGTTCATGACGTAGCCCGTCGTGCGCTGGTAGGAGGGGTTCTCGGGGTCGTACTGCGCCTCGACGGGCTGCGGCATCCCGACGGGCCAGCGCTTCTTGGCGGCACCCCGGTTGACGGCCTTGGTGATCGCACCGGACCGACCGCGCAGGGACTCCGACCCGTCGGGGCCGCGCAGGTGGCCGGAGGCGACCCAGCCCTCGCCTTCGGCGGCGAGGCGGATGATCTGCACGGCGGTGGCCGGCAGGTCCCGCAGGAGTTGCGCGGCCCTGGTGACGGTCCACTGCGCGTCCTGGAGCACCGGCGCCGCCCCGTGCCTGCCCAGCAGCGCGAAGAGCTCACGCGCCAGGTCCTCGGACACGTCCTCCAGGACGAGTCTCATGTGAACCCCCTCATAGTCCCATGGTGTCGGCTAACTCCACATAGGGTAGCGTCGCGGCGCGTTCCGGCAGCGGGCGACCGGGCAGGTGGCCGCCGGTGAGCCGGGCCGGCCCGGCGAGGTCGTGGAAGCGCGGGAAGCGGGGCCCGGGACGGTCTCGCCGTTGAGCCGGCAGATGTCGAAGACGTCGGTCTCAGGGGCGCCTGGAATCCTGGCACTTGAGCACGGCGGGCGGGGTGGCGCCGTCGTCGAGGCAGATCCTGACGGTGGAGGCACCGCCGGCAACATCCGCGGGGATTGCGGCGTTGTAGTTCTCGCTTGCGCCGCAGACGACGCCGGTGTGAATGCTGCCCAGTTCGCTGCCGGAGGCGGAGTAGCTCGTCGCCATGGTGTCCCGGCAGTCGGCCGAGTCCTCGGACTTGCCTTGCCCGCTCAGGCCGACCGAGCGGTTGTACCAGGTCAGGGTGCCCTTCGTGGAGGTGTTTCCGTAGATGATGTCGAAGTCGGTGGTCGGGAAGGCGGCAGGAGGCGCGGCGGCGGGCGACGACCGGCGGGCCTCGTCCGCCCCGCCGGTCGTCGCCGTCGGGGCGAGCAGGCGGTGGACCAGCAGCCCGCCCGCGACCACCCCGGCCAGGGCCGCCGTCGCCACCGCCACCCAGGCGACCCGGTGCCGGCTCCGGCCCGCCGCCGGGGCCGCCGACGGCTCCCCGGCCCCGGTGACCACCACCGCCTCACCCACGGCCGCTCCTGCCGCCACCGCGACCGCCGCCACCGGCACCGGGGCCGCCACTTTGGCGGATGCCGCCCCCGCCCGCAGTTCCTCGTCCACCCGCGCGCGCAGGGCGAGCGCCTGGTCGAGGTCCCCCTCCGCCAGCCGGTAACAGGACCAGAGCGCGCGGACTGCCGCCTCCGGCGCCGGGTGCCGGCCGTCCGGGCTCTCGTAGCGGGAGACGGTGGTCTGGGCGATGTTGAGCCGCCGGGCCACCGTCTTCTGCGGCAGTTCCCCCGCACGGGCCCGCCACTCGCGCAGCGTCCGCGCCAGCTCCACCCGCGCCGACGGCCCGGCCCCGACGCCCTCCGCCTCCGGCCCGGTGACTCCCCTGTCCGGCATCCGTCCGCTCCCCTCTCCTTCGGCCCGTGCATATCCGCAGCTCGGAGCGCACGCATACCCGACTGCATACGAATGAGTAACCATCTGATCGCGCAGCGTAGGAGTCGGCGGCCCGGCCGTGCAACGCTGACGACCAGCCGGTGAAACCCCCGGCGAATCCCACCCTCTCCCGTACCCGGGCATTCGTATGCCGCCCCGGGGCACGGGATGCACTCGAAGGAGTCACCGATGCACCCGACCCGTCACCTCACGCTCCCCACCCTCAAGCAGCGCACGGGCCGCGCCGTCGCCCTCGCCGTGCTGACGGCGGCCGCGCTCACCGGGACCGGCGCGACGGACGCGCTCGCCCTCCCGGCGACCCCGCCCGCCGCCGGCTCCACCGCCACCGCCGACAGCGGTGCCACCGTCACCGGCGGGACCACTGCCGACGCCGACGCCCTGCGCGAGGGTGCCGCGGCGCCGGCGGCAGCCACCCTGCGGGACCGGATCGCGGCGGCGGCGCGCGGTCAGATCGGGGTCACCGAGAGCAGCTCGGCCTGCCAGAAGTACCTCACCGGAAAGGGCCAGACCTGCCGCAACACCTCCTGGTGCGCGGCGTTCGCCGAGTGGACCTGGCGGCACGCCGGGGTGAAGAGCGTCCCGACCACCCTGCTCGGGCGCGGGGTCGGCAAGTGGGGGCAGGAGCACCACCTGTTCCACACCGGCTCGCCGAAGCCCGGCGACCTCGTCGTCTACGGCCCGCCGGCCTACGAGCAGGGCGGCCACGTGGGCGTGGTGGTCTCGGTGAACCGTGACGGCACCCTGGACACCGTCGAGGGCAACGTCAGCAACAAGGTGGCCCACCGCCACATCGACCCGCGCACCGCCAAGGGCGGCGTCAAGAAGTGGAAGATCTCCGGCTACGTGACCCCGCCCGGCGCCTGATCCCCACCTCCGCGCCCGGCCCGGGGCCGCCCCTCCACCCCATGGAGGACGCGGCCCCGGGCCGGGGGGGGTTCGCGGGCGGTGCGGCTGGGGGCGGGGCCCCGGGCCCGGTCACGGTGTACGCCCTGGCGACCAAGCCGTGGCGTTCCGGGGGCAGTTGTCGATCCCTGCTCTCCGGTTCGACGCGGGGCCGCGCACCTTGGCGGGCGTCCGGGGGGGCGTGCCCGGTGCGGGAACTCCCGGTCGCGCGGGCCGTCTTGGGCACGGTCGGCATATCGGGGCGAGGTGGTGGACAGCTTTACTCCCGTACCACCCTCATGTGCCTGCCCGGCCGTCACTCTGCTGTCGGGCGGGTCCCCCACCCTGATGATGCGGAGACCACATGGCTCGACGACGTTCCTTGCCCCGGCTCGGCCTGGCCGTCCCGGTCGCGCTGGCGCTGACCGCCTCGCTCGGCTTCCTTCCCGCCTCGGCCTCGGCGGCACCCCGAATACCGTCCGCCGCGCAGGCCGAGGACGCGCACACCCTGTCGTACGTCGTCAACACCAGGACCGACCACCGCACGATCGCCGAGGTGCAGCGGGCCATCACCGCGGCCGGCGGCACCGTCGTCGTCACGTACGACGGGATCGGCGTCATCGTCGCCCACTCGGCGGACCCCGGCTTCGGCGGGCGGCTGCGCGCGGTGCGCGGAGTGGAGTCGGCGGGTGCCACGCGGACCGCGCCGCTGAGCGCGGCGGGGACCACCGAGGCGGGTGCCGTGCGGCGCCTGTCCGAGGCCGAGGTGGCGACGATCGCGAAGGCGTCCGGCAGCGGCACCGAACCCCTCGAAGCCGAGCAGTGGGCCCTGCGGGCGATCGGCGCGGACAAGGCCGCGGAGATCAACCCGGGCAGCAGGGACGTCACGGTCGCCGTCATCGACACCGGCGTCGACGACACCCACCCGGACCTCGCCCCGAACTTCTCCCCCTCGCAGTCCGCGAACTGCGCCAGCGGCAAGGCCGACACCACGTACGGCTCCTGGCGGCCGGTGGACGCGAACTACTTCCACGGCACGCACGTGGCGGGCACGATCGCCGCCGCCCGCAACGGCGTCGGCGTCGCGGGCGTGGCACCCGGGGTGAAGGTCTCCGGCATCACCGTCTCCCAGCCCACCCCGCGCCAGCTGATCTACGCCGAGAGCGTCGTCTGCGCCTTCGTGTTCGCCGCCGACCACGGTGTGCAGATCACCAACAACAGCTACTACGTGGACCCGTGGCAGTACAACTGCCTGGACGACCCCGACCAGAAGGCCATCGTCGACGCGGTCAACCGCGCCCAGCTCTACGCGCAGCGCAAGGGCACCCTCAACGTCGCCGGGGCCGGCAACGCCAACCACGACCTGGCCTCCGACGGCTTCACCGACGGCGGCAGCCCCAACGACTCCACCCCGGCGAGCCGGACGGTCGACCCGCACCGATGCTGGGACCTGCCCGCGCAACTGCCGGGCGTCGTCACGGTCAGCGCGACCGGCGCCAAGGGCGCGAAGGCGTACTACTCCAACTACGGCCTCGGCGTGATCGACGTCGCCGCGCCGGGCGGCGACCAGTACCAGGCCTCGGACACACCGTCCAAGGAAGGCGGCATCCTGTCGACGCTGCCCGACAACCAGTACGGCTACGAGCAGGGCACCTCCATGGCCACTCCCCACGCCTCCGGTGTGGCCGCGCTACTGAAGTCCGCCCACCCGGAGGCGACCCCGGCCCAGCTGCAGGCACTGCTCAAGGCCCAGGCGGACAACCCGGGCTGCCCGGCCGGCCCGAACGGCGACGCCGCCGCGGACCCCGTCTGCGCGGGCGGCAAGCGCGTCAACGGCTTCTACGGCTTCGGCATCGTCAACGCGCTGCGCGCGGTCAAGTAGCCGGCGCCGCACCCGTCCCGTGCCCGAACGCGCTGACGCCCCCGGCTGTCCAGGCCGGGGGCGTCGGCGTTCGCGGCACGCCGGGTGCGCGCCACGCCCCACAGGTCGGGCGGTAGGCCCCGGGACCTTTCGGGCGGGTGCGGGCATTGAACGTCAACTACGCTGCTGTCACCATCAGTTGGCCGATGCAGGACCGGTCCGCCGAGCGGGCGCGGATACGGGGAGGGAGGCGGCGAGGGTGCGGACGGCAACACGGATCGCGGCGGCGGTACTGGCGGTGGCGCTCCTGGCCGGAGCCGCGGCGCTGACCTGGACACTGGCCGCGGAGCGGATGAGCGCGGCCCTGGGGTTGGGCCCGCCGGACGGCGTCGTCGTGGTGGAGGACTGCTACGAGGTGTCCGACAGCGAGGGCTACAACGACGGCACCAACTGCAAGGGCCGCTTCACCCCCGCCGGCGGCGGCGCGGACCAGGCCCGGCCCATCGTGGTACAGGACACGAGCGGAAAACACCGGGCCGGCACCCGGCTGCCGGTACGGCTGGCCAAGGGCGTGGCCCACGAACCGTCGGCGTCACCCGTCATCAAGTACGGCATCGCCGCCGCCATGATCCTCGTCCTGGGCACCGTGTCGGCCGGCTGGCTGCTGACGACCGCCTGGCGCGGCCACGCCCCGGAGGGCAGCATCCTGCTCACCAGCGCCGGCGTCGGGTTGATGGCCGTCATGCTCCTGGGCATCGCCGCCGGCCTGCTCGCCGGAATCGTCGCCCTGTTCCTCTGAGCCGGATCGGCAGCCCGTCATGCGGCAACCGCTCGCTGCCGCGACTCGGGCGGGCACGTCATCGGTGCGGCCACGACCGAGGCCCCCTTCATCCGACGGTCCCGCTCCGACAGCGATCGAGACGTCAGTCGCCATCGACACCGGCACGCCGGCGCAACGGGGGGACGACGAGCGAGAGAGCACCGATGGCAAGCAGGACCAGAGCTTGTATCGACGCGGTAACTGATCTGGCGTCGTGCAGTGGCCAGGCCCAGATGCCGGGCCTGTTGTGCACCAGACCGAAGGAGGCGCACAGGAAGGGGAACAGCGCAGTGGCCGCCGTGGCGACTCGCCCTCCCGCGAGCCAGCGGATGATGAGGGCGAGGCCGAGGTAGCCGGCGAAGTCGCGGGCCAGGGCGGTGGCGGCGCTGCCCGCGCCCGCCGTGGATGCCACGACGGCGGCCAGCGCGCAGACCACGACACATGCGGCCATGAAGACCGCGTCCCATCCGCCCACGGCGCGGACCGCGACGCGCTCCGCGACAGCGTCGGCACGGGCCTGGCCCTCCAGGATCAGGCAGACGGGAACCAGCGGAAGGAGCGAGGACATGGGCAGGTCGAACGTCAGCCCGCCGATCACCACCGGGATGGGGACCGTCACGGAGTCGGCGCCGCTGCCCAGCAGGATGCAGGAGAGCAGGCCGACGGCGACGGCGGGCACGTACCTGATGCGCAGCCACCAGATCATCGGGCCGCCTGGAAGGAGGGCGCGCCCGGCTGATGGTACTGCGCGGGGTCCAGGACCGGCTTGACGTCGCAGCGACCCAATGTGTCCGCGTTCTTCCGGAACCACGCGAGCTGTTCACCCTGCGGGAGTGTCATGACCTGACGGGCGATCTGCACCTCCTGTGGCCGGTAGCTGCCTTCGACCGTCCTGGGGGTGACTCCGGCCGTGAGCTTCAGCCAGGACGACAGTGGGGCGACCGCCTCCACGCCGGGCCAGCGGGCGAACGACTCCTTGGCGCAGTCGGGAGCCCCGTTGGGGATGTACCCCAGCGCGACGAGTGATTGCACCTCGTCCTTACCGGGCCGGGCGGATAACGGTGCCACCGTCAAGGGCTGTGCCAGACCAACGGCTTGGAGACGCTGGTGGGCCTCGACCGCCCAGTCGGTGATGCTGGTGGCGTCGGCCCGCTGCTCGGGCCACAGGCACACCCGTGGCGCCGCCGTGGTGCAGGTCTGCTCGCTTTCCGGACGTGCTTGCGCTGCGCGGTATCCGAGAGGTGCCGCGATCCCCGCCCCTGCCGTCGCCGTGGCCACCAGTGCCAGGACGGCGGTCAGCCGGTAGTTCCCGCGCAGCCTCGTCCAGATCCAGGCGGCGACCACCATCCCGACAGCCACGACGGTCGGCGCGAGGACCGCCCGGGTGGCCGGCAGTTGGTCCAGCGCGCAGCACTCGGTGAGGTTGCGGCCGTTGAGCTGACGGACCCAGAAGGCGTCGAGGGTCGACGGGTAGGCCATCCAGAGGAAGCTGGCGACGAGGGTCAGGGGCACGGCGAGCAGCCGCGGCAGGACATGTCCGAGTACGTAGCCGGCCACGGTGTGCGCGAGGACGACCAGCAGTTCCAGGAGGATGACGACGGGGGTGGACCAGCCCGGGAGGCCGCCGGCCTGCGGCACGAACAGGGCGAGGGCAGCCAGGACGGACACGGTGCCCAGGGCCAGGGTGGGGGCCAGGAGGGGGAGGGCGATGGCGGTGGCGGAACGGGCGGGTGCCGTACCGAGGACCGCGGACCGGCGCACCTTGAGGCCTTCCCAGGCCCCGCAGGCCGCGACGGCGGGCGCTGTGAAGCTGAGCAGGAAGCTGCTCTGGGCGGTGACGGAAGGCCAGTAGCCGTCGGTGATCCAGCCGGTCATTCTGCCGCTGTACATCGTGATCCACACGAGCAGGACGGGCATGGCCCGCACGGCTGACGAGATCCGGAAGATGGTGCGCCAGGGCACGGTCAGACCTCCCCGGTGACGATGCCGGCATAGGCGGTCTCGGCACGGCGTTCCGCGGGGACACCGTGCGGCGCGAGCGTCAGGAAGGAATCGATGGGCCCTTGATGACGCACCTTTCCCTGGTCGAGGACGACGACCGAGTCGTAGGTCTCGGCCAGGTCCTCGGTCTGATGAGTGGAGACGACGAAACTCGTGAGGTGGCGCAGCTCGCCGATCAGTTCCCGGAAGACTCCGCGCTGGACCGGGTCGAGTCCCGCCGTGGGCTCGTCCAGGAGCACGACCTGGGCGTCGTGTACCAGGGTCTGGGCGATCCCCAACCGTCGTAACTGTCCACCGGAGAGTTCCCCGCTGCGCCGGTCCGCGAGCGAGGTGAGCCCGACCTTCTCGATGGCCTGCCGGGACCGCTCCCAGGCCTCGCTCCGCGACATGCCCTTGAGCCAGCCCGCGTAGGCCGCCTGTTCCCGCACTCGCAGGCCGGGCACCGGCCGCACGTGCTGAGGGAGCCAGCCGACCTTCCGGCGGTAGGCCTTGAGGTCCTTGGAACTGCTCGTGTCCAACCCGTCAAGGGTGATGCGACCGGTCTCGGGCCTGAGAGCGGAGGCGATCAGGCCCAGCAGGGTCGACTTGCCGGCGCCGTTCGGGCCGAGCAGCACGCTGCACCCTTCTCCCAGGCGGAGGCTGAAGGAGTCCAGGACCCGGGAGCCCTTGCGGTAGCCGAAGGAGCAGTCAGTTACTTGAACAGGCATGATCACCGATCCGCTTTGCATTCTGAGCTGGTGAGAGATGTGGTGCCGCGTCACCCGGACGCTTTCCCACAGACACGTGCAGCATCGGCTATCCCACTGCACACCTGTCCGGGCGGTGACACAGCCGGGGCATCCATGCGGGCGCCGGCACGTGTCGGAGCGTTCCTCCCCGGAGATGGCGACGGAAGCATGCTCACATCCGTTGATCTGCACCGTCTTCCTTCTGGAGGGCTGTGCCGCGAGGCCTGCTACGAAAGTTCGGATCCGATGATGCCGTACAGATCGGCGCGGGGCCCGGCTTCGGCCGGTGGTGCGGAACCGGGCCCCGGGCGCGGGCGTCCGTCCTTCTCGACGGCGGCCGGTGATCATGGCTGCCGGCCGCCGCCCTGGAAGGAGCACCGTGACGGACCGTACGTCGAAGAGCGCGTCGCCCGCCGGCCGGAGCCGTTGGCGGCTCGCCGCGCTGGTCGGGTGCGGGGTGCTGCTGCTGGGCCCGGCCGGGCTCGCGGTGGTGCGGCTGCTCGGGTGGGACGACGGCACGGTGCTGGCCCTGCCGATGGCCGGGCTGCCGTACGCGGCGCTGCTCAGCGTGCTGCTGCTGGCGGTGGTGGCGGTGCTGCGCGCTCGGTGGCTGACCGGGGTCGCGGCCGCGCTGGTGGTGCTGCAACTGTGGTGGCTGGTACCCCGGTTCGTCCCGGACGGGGCCCACGCGCCCGCCGACGCGCCCCGGCTGCGGGTGGCGACCAGCAACAACTTCATGGGGCAGGTCTCGCCGAAGTCCCTGGTCGACCTGGTGCGCGAGCAGCGGATCGACGTGCTCGCGGTCGAGGAGCAGAGCGACTCCGCCGCCGACGCCCTGGACGCGGCCGGCATCCGCACCCTGCTGCCCCACCGGGAGCGGCCGGCCGGCACCGACACCGCGCTCTACACCCGGCTGCCCGTCGGCTCCGCCGCCGACCCGGCCTGGCCGACCACCAACCTGACCGTCGACGTCGGCGGCCGCCCGGTGCAGCTCGTCGCCGTCCACACCTACTACCCGCTCGGCGACGCCCGCCGCTGGGCCGAGGACCTGCACGGCCTGCGCGCCGCCGCGCCCGGACGCAACCACAACGCGGTCCTGCTGGGCGACTTCAACGCCACCCTCGACCACAAGCCGATGCGCGACCTGATCGGCACCGGCCTGACCGACACCCACAAGGAGCTCGGCGCGGGCCTCTTCCCCACCTGGCCCCAGGACCACCCCGACTACCGCGTCCCGGCCGTGATCCAGATCGACCACGTCCTGCACGGGCCCGCGCTCACCGCCGTCGACGTCTCCGAGCACGCCCTGCCGCGCAGCGACCACCGGGCCGTGGTGGCCGAACTCGCCGTCCTGCGCTGAACCCTGAACGCGGGGGGGCCGACCGCCGCGAGCACTTCGCCCCCCGCGGCCACGGGTACGTCTAGGACAGCAGCTGCGCGGGGACGTCGGTGGCCCGGGTGAACACCGAGACCGGGAACTGGGTGTCGCAGTACTTGTTACCGGTGGAGACCACGCCGATCACCACGCCGCCGGCCACCAGCGGCCCGCCCGAGTCCCCCTTGCAGACGCTGTCCGTCGTGCCGGCCTTCGGAAGGCCGCAGACCTTGAGCAGGGGCGAGTCGCCGGGCTCGGTGTACGGGTCGCAGGAGGCCGGCGGGGCCAGCGTCAGCACCGCCTGCTTGAGGTGCGTGCCGGGGCCGTCCGAGCCGGTGCGGCCGAAGCCCAGCAGTGTGGCCGTGCGGCCGTTGCGGTACAGCGCCTCGTCGCCCTGCCGCGCCACCCGGACCGGCTTCTGCGGCAGCGGGCGGTCCAGGGTGAGGACGGCGGAGTCGTGGTCCAGGCCGGGGGTGTAGCGCGGGTCCACCCGGTAGCCCTTCACCCGGCGGACCTGGCCGCCGGTGCCGGTCAGGTCGGTCCTCCCGGCGATCACCCGCAGCGTGCCCGGGTCGTCCGCCTCGGCGACGCAGTGGCCCGCGGTGAGCACCTTGGTCGGCGCGATCAGCGCGCCGGTGCACCACTGCTCGCCGGCGGCGGTCTCCAGGGCCACGACGAACGGGTGGGACCTGGTCGTGGTGTCCGATCCGCCGTGGACGGCGACGGCGGGGGTGGCCGCGACGGCCACCAGCCCGGCGGCGGCCAGCAGGACGGCGAGCGGGCGTCGGTTCGGGGTGCGCATGGGAGGGCTCCTTCTGGGGTCGGGTGGTACGTGGTGGGTTCGTTCGGTGCGGTCGGCCGCGCTTGGCGGCGGACCGCACCGGGCACGGTCGGCGTCGGCACCGGGGTACGGCGCCGACGCCGGGGTGGCCGTGCCGATCACCGCCGGACCACAGGCTGCCCCGGATTCCGTCCCGCCCGCCAGCGCTGCCCGGCGGTTCGGGACGCTGGAACGGCGACATGTGCCCTGACCTGCGCGTTCGTCTCTGCCTGGAACGCCGCGGCGGGATACCAGGAGCGCTGGAACGGGTACGGAGACCGGGGAGATCACGGCACTGCCGCACGGGCTGAAGGACCGTCCCGCCGTCGCGCGCGCCGGCGCGGTCGGCACGTCCCGTCTCGTGTGTCCTCGGAGTTCGTCGGCATCACGGGATGTCAGCAGACGATTACCGAATCGCCGGACAGGAGTCCGCCGACGGAGCAGGATGAGGCCATGCCTGCTGCTGACGACCCGGTCTTCGCGCTCCTGCGCGCCTCGTTGGACCCCGCCTGCCTAACAGCTGCCGTGCGCTCCGAGCACCCGGTGTGCCGTGTCGTGGCAGCCACCGCCCGCAAGGACGTCGCCGCCGGCGGCATGGAGAACATCTCGTTCCTCGCCGCCGGCGTCGCCTTCGCCGGCGCCGCCGTCACCGGCCTGTTCGCCGAACACCACGGCATCGAACCGGACAAGCTCATGCGGAACCTTCTGGCCAAGGCGGCCGAGGACCGGAGAGAAGGACGTGGCAGGGACGTCCCGTGGCAGGACCAGGTGCCCGCCCTCCTCGGGGCGTTCTTCGACCCCTCCACCATCACCGAGGCTCCGGTGATCCTGGCGCGTGTCTGGACCGAAGGCGAGAACAGGTTCTACGACCTGCTCGTGGACCTCGCCGCGCTGACGGCGACCATGATGACCTCGCTGATCAGTCTCAAGGCCTACACCCGGGAAGAGATCTTCGAAGAGGTCGGCCGGATTCTCGACCTGGCCGGTGGTGACGGCGATCCGTCGTGACGGCGGACGACCGGCTTCCTCTCCTGCCATGAGAAAGGCGTACATGAACAGCGGACACTCCCCGTCGGCTCCCACCGACGATGAAGACCAGGACCGGAACGGACCCCGGCTCGGCCTGCGGAGTCTCTTGGAGTTCGCCGAGTTCCTCGGCTTGGAGGAGCAGGCGGAGCAGTTGCGCGGAGACCTGCGCACCGAGCGGATCCTGCCACGCCTCAAGCGGGCCCTGGACCTGGCCGGCCTGCCGATCAGCACCGGACCGGGTGTACCTGGTGTCCGGGTCTTCCCCGGCCCGGCCGACGACGCCTTCCCGGCCGGCTCGCTCCGCGTCGCATGGCAGGAAGGCGCCGACCTCGACGCCATGATCGACACTGCCGAACCCGGCAGCCCGGCCGACGTCCTGTGCCAGGCGGTCACCTCCACCATGGACAAGGCTCTGGACACCATCCTCCAGGCAGCAGGGCTGCGGACCATCGTCGACTCCCTCGACGGATTCGTCGTCGTAGCGGGAACGACGACGCTCCCAGGAGCGGAGGAACTCGGTCTGTGACAGCGAAGGCCTGTGCCGAGCCCGGTCACCGCGGATGGCATCCGGGGCGCGACGATGGTCGGGACCTGCACCGGCAGCGGCACGCTCTTCCGCCACGCGGATCCGCCGGACGGCGCCGGGGGCGGCGCCGTCCGGGCGGGGGGCGGGGTTATTCGTGGCGCAGGGCGTCCGGGCGCATCAGGCGCAGGAGTTGGGGCAGGCCGAGGGCGGTGGTGAGGAGGACGGCGCCCGCGGCGGTGGCGGTCATGGCGAGCAGGGAGGCCCAGTCGGTGTTCAGGGGGACGCCGGAGGAGTACTGGAGGACCGTTCCGGTCAGGAGGCCGGCGGCGGTGGCCAGGGCCAGGCCGAGGGCCACCGGGAGGAGGGTCTGCCACAGGACGGACAGGGCAAGGACGCGTCGGGGGGTGCCGACGGCGTTCAGGACGCCGAGGACGCGGCGCTGTTCGCGCAGGCGTTCCAGTTGGCCGACCAGCAGGCTGAGGGCGACCAGCAGGAGGGTGATCGCCGATCCGGCGGTCAGCAGGCGTTTGACGGCGAGGTAGGTGGCGTCGGGGGCGGGGTCGAGCGGGAATTCGGTGCGGGCCTGGGGGTCGATCGCCATGACGGCGGTGGTGAGGTGTTCGTTCGGGTCCGGGAGGGCGTCGGCGAGTGAGACCAGGACGGTGGCCGGCTGTCCGCGCAGGGCGTCGGCGGGGACGGCGGCGGGGGTGAGCAGGAGCAGACCTGATCCGATGCGGCCGTTGGGGTCGGCGTCCTGGACGGGGGTGACGGTGGCGGTCGGGGCGGGCAGGGGGAAGGGGGCCGGTTCGCCGGTGCCGCGGTAGTAGGCGGCGTGGACGGTCGTTCCGGGCGGGACGGGGTCGGTGCCGGGGCGGGCGGTCGGACCCTGGAGGGCGAAGGCGTCGCCGTCCTCGCAGTGGGGCAGGGTGGCGAATCCGCGCAGGACGGCGCAGGAGGCGATGCGGACCGAGGGCAGTTCCCAGGACTTGGCCGTGGCGCTCTCCAGGGCGAACTCGGTGTAGGCGGCGGTGGCCTGGATCCCGGGGCTGCGGGCGAGGCGGTCGGCGAGGGCGTCGGCGGTGGGGCCGCCGCCGGGGAAGGTCACCGACTGCCGGTAGGGGCCGGTGGTGGGCTGGGGCCGGGCGTACTGCTCGTACTGGGTGCTGATGCCGAGGAAGAGCGTCTGCAGGGCGATGGCGCCGGCGATGGCGACGACGACGCCGCTGACGGCGGTGGCGGCCGGTCCGGAGCCCGTCTGCAGGCGGCGGGTGGCGAGTTGCCAGGACAGGGGGCCGCCGCCGGCCCGTCGGGTGACGGCTTCGACGAGCCAGGGCAGGAGGGTGCAGACGCCGGTGAGGGTGAGCAGCACGCCGAACGCGACGAGGAGTGAGCCGCGGGTGCCCTGGGCCGGGTCGGAGAGGGTGAGGGCGAAGACCGTCAGGGACAGGCCGGCCAGTGGCAGCATGAGGCGCCATCCGATGCGGCGCCGGCCGGGGTCGGAGCGGCGGACGGTGCCGAGCGGGTCGAGGGCGGCCCGGCGCATGGCGAGCAGGGTGACGCCGACGGCCATGAGCGGGACGACGACGGCGATCGCGGCGGCGATGGCGGGCTGGGGTGCGACGTCCTCGGGGTAGAAGCTGAATCCGGCGAGGCGGACGCGTCCGATGAGCTGCCGGCCGAGGAGGAAGAGCGCCGTTCCCGCGGCCAGGCCCAGCACCGTTCCCACCAGGGACTCCCCCGCGGCGATCCGGGCGGTCATCCGGCGGTCGGCGCCGCCCAGGCGCAGTGCGGCGAGCCGGCGGTCGCGGCGTTCGCCGCCGAAGCGGGCGGCGGCGGCGAGGAAGACGCCGACCGGGGCGAGCATCACGGTCAGGCCGACGGCGTTGAGCAGGACCAGTTTGGGGTCCATGGCTTTGGGCGGTGAGAAGTGGCCGAACTCGGTGATCCGGACGGCGCCGGTGTCGACCGAGAGGTGGTCGCCGCCGAGGACGTAGTCGGCCTGGCCGGGTCCGAGCAGTCCGGCGGGGCCGATGGTGCCGGTCACGGGGTAGGGCAGGCGTTCGCGCAGCAGGTGGTTGGCGGGGTCCTTGAGGAGGTCGGCGAGGGCCGGGGAGACGGCCATCGTGCCGGGGGCCGGGTAGGCGGCGAGGCCGGGCGGGAGTGCGGCGTCGGGGCCTTCGGGTTGGACGACGCGGCCGCGGACGGGGGTGCCGTGGAATGTGGTGTCGGCGGTGGCGACGAGGACGGTGCGGTCGCCGGGGGTGGGCAGGTCCTCGTCCCGGAAGGTGTCGTTCTGGGTGTAGAGGCGCTGGTCGCGGTGGTGGACGAGGCCGGGGAAGGAGGCGGTGAAGAGCAGGAGGGCCACGCCGAGGCCGACGCCGCAGGCGGTGAGCAGCAGGCGTCCCCAGCCGTCCCGTCCGCTGGTGACGGCGAGCCGGGCGCCGAGGGCGAGTTGGTCCAGGTGCGGTCGGCGGACCCGGGGGTCGGTGGCGCTCACCGGGTGGTGGCCAGGTCGCGGGTGCGGCCGTCGCGGACGACGATCTCGCGGTCGGCGTAGGCGGCGACCCGTACGTCGTGGGTGACGAGGACGACGGCGGCGCCGCTCTCGCGGGCGGCGCGGGTGAGCAGTTTCATGACGCGTTCGCCGTTGAGGGAGTCGAGGGCGCCGGTGGGTTCGTCGGCGAAGACGGCTCGGGGGCCGGTGATCAGGGCGCGGGCGGCGCCGACGCGTTGGCCCTGGCCGCCGGAGATCTCGCCGGGGCGTTTGGCGGCGGTGTCGGCGACTTCCAGGCGTTCCAGCCATTCGGCGGCGCGGGCTTCGGCGGCTTTGCGGCGGGTGCCGTTCAGGCGCAGCGGGAGGGCGACGTTCTCCAGGCAGGAGAGTTCGGGGACGAGTTGGCCGAACTGGAAGAGGAAGCCGAAGTGGGTGCGGCGCAGGGCGCTGAGTTCGCTGTCGGTGCTGGTGGTGAGGGAGCGGCCCTGGTAGGTGATGGTGCCCTGGTCGGGGCGGGTGATGCCGGCGAGGCAGTGCAGGAGGGTGGACTTGCCGGAGCCGGAGGGGCCCATGACGGCGACGAGTTCGCCGGCGGCGACGGTGAGCGAGGCGCCGGCGAGGGCCGGGGTGGGGCCGAAGGACTTGTGCAGGTCCTGGGCGTGGAGGAGGGGTTCGGCGGTGGTCAACGCTGGGTCTCCGTCAGGCGGGCGGTGAGGTCGTCGAGGCGGGCGGCGGTGAGTTCGAGCCAGCGCAGGTCGGCTTCGAGGTGGAACAGGGCGTGGTCGCAGATCAGTTCGTCGGCGAGGTCGCCGGCGAGTTTGCGGCGGGTCAGTTCGCGCATGGTCCGCAGGTGTTCGGCGCGTTGGGTGTCGAGGACGTCGGCGGCGGAGCGGCCGGTGAGGATGGCGAGCACGACCTTCTGGTAGAGGGTGCTCTGCAGGTAGGGCTGCGGGTCCTCGGGGTGGGCGAGCCAGTCGGCGAGGTCGGTGACGCCGGCGTCGGTGATGGCGTAGCGCTTGCGGTCCGGGCCGCCGCCGGCTTCCACGCCCTCGACGACGACGTGGCCGTTCTTCAGCAGGCGGGAGAGGGTGGCGTACACCTGTCCGTAGTGCAGGGCGCGGTCGCGGCCGAAGTGCTCGTCGTAGAGGCGTTTGATGTCGTAGCCGTGGCGGGGCTGGGCTTCCAGGAAGCCGAGGAGCATCTGTCCGAGTGACATGATCAAGGACTATACACACCATGTATACATGGCATGTATAGCGAGGTGTACGGGGTCGCCGCAGGGCTCGGGGGAACGCCCCGGGGCGTGGAGGTGCCCCGGGGCGCGGCCGTCCGTCCGCGCGGGTCAGCCGCGGCGCAGCGCGGTGAGCGGGGCGGGGGCGGTGCCGAGCCACCATGCCGGGTCGGCGCTGCCGTCGGTGGTGCGGCCGTCGCGGTGGACGTAGTGGCGCACGTCCCGTCCGGGGTCGGTGAACTCGCCGGCCAGGGCCCGCTCCAGCCACTCCGCCCCGAACCGGAAGACCTCGGCCGCCACTCCCCCGAGCGGGTGGAACTCGTCCTCGTAGACCCGCAGCTCCTTCGGCGCCCGGATGCGCTCGAAGCTCTCCAGGGCCTGGGCGAGGTCGGTGAGCTCGTCGAACTCGCCGATGCCGTGGAGCACCGGGCAGGCGATGTCGGCCACCAGGTCGCCGAGCGGCATGCGGTGGGCGAGGTCGCGGTCGAAGGCCTCCTCGTCGGTGTACCCGGCCATGTACATGTAGTTGTTCTTGAAGGTCGGCTGGGCGCGCTCGAAGATCGTCGCGAAGTCCCCGGTGACGGCCTCGAAGGCGGCGAGCGCGGCCAGGCGGCCATCGGCCGCGGCCGCCCGGGAGCCCCAGTAGCCGCTCATCGAGATGCCGAACATGCCGATCCGGTCGGCGTCGACCTCCGGGAGCGCGGCCAGGTGGTCGAGGTAGCGGCCGATCGCCCGCTCGTAGTTGCCGAGGTCGACGGTCAGCCCGCCGGCGCGGCTCTCGCCCTGGCCCGGCCCCTCGATGGACAGCGCGACCATCCCGCGCGAGGTGTAGTAGCGCTCGGCCGCCCAGATGTAGTCCTCCTTGATCATGTCCATCCCGGGGCCGAGGATGACGGCCGGCGCGTTGCGGACCGGCCCGGCCGGCAGGTGCAGCAGGGCGAAGATCCGCGAGCCCTCGAAGTCCAGCTCCACCCGCCGCACCCGGCCCTCGCGCAGCGCGCCCAGGCGCTCCACGCAGTGGTTGGCGCGCTCGCGCATGGCCGCCTTGCGCGGGTCGGCGGCGTCGAAGAGCGAGTACTGCGCCCGGCCCCACATCACGGCCGCCCTCAGGTAGAGGTCGGCGGCGGTCTGCGCGAAACCGCCGCGCTCGTGGTGGGCGGCGCGCTCCTCGGCCTGGCCGGCCACCGTCGCCCACGCCTTGGGCAGCATCGCGCCGCTCCTGACGAGGGCGAAGACCTTGGCGAAGTCGGTGTGGTCGTGGCCCAGCTGCTCCATGGTTCCGACGGCCTCGGGGTGCAGCGCGTCGAAGCCGCCCTGGGCGAGGGCGATGTCCAGGGCCCAGCTCTGGCCGGTGGAACGGACGGTCATGACGGTCTCCTCTACGGGGTCCGACGGGGGGATCCGGTTGCGGGTCCCCCGGCGGGATCCGATTGGCTAAGCACTTAATGAATAAGTACTTAGCTATTAAGTCCCGAGGCTAGGCTGCTGTCAACCCGACGAAGAGGACCGACCAATGGCCGAGCCGCCACCCACCGACGACCGCGCCCGGGCGCTCGACCGCCTGGCCCGCGCCGCCTACCGCCTCAGCGCCGCCGACGCCCGGCTGCGCGGACGCGCCACCCGCACCCCCGGCGCGCTCTCCCTCACCCACGCCCGGGCCCTGCGCACCCTGGCCGAGCAGGGCCCCCTCAGCATCGGCGGGCTCGCCGCCGGCACCGAGACCACCGGCGCCGCCACCACCCAGCTGGTCAACGGCCTGGTCGCGGCCGGCTACGTCACCCGCACCCGCCAGCCCGAGGACAAGCGCTCCGTCCTGGTCGCCCTCACCGACACCGGCCGGGCCCTGCACGACCAGCGCCAGCGGGCGCTGGCCGACGCCCTGCACGGCGACCTGGGCGACTACGACGACGACGCCCTCGACCGGGCCACCGAGGTGCTGCAGCGGCTGTCCGCCGTCTACGACCGGCTGTGACGCCGTGAACCAGCCGGAGCGGGGGCGCCCCTGACGTCCGGGGGCGCCGGGGCTGGGCCGGATGCCGCTGTGCGGGTGCAGGGGGGCGGCGTTGCGGCGAGGTTGTGGAGGTGGACACCGTCATCGTGCTCGAACCCGATACGCCGACCAACGTGCGGATCCTCGGCCCCGGCCGCGTGCCGGCGGACCCCGAGAACCCGGTACGGATGGCGCACGCCGCCCCCGCGGAGGCCTCGGGCGTCTGCGGGCCGCTCACCCTGTGCGGCCTGCGCACCTCCGAGATGACCCTCGCCCCGCACCGCTCCCCCGGGCCCGGCCGGCCGCGCTGGAACACCTGCGGGGCGTGCCGCGACGCCGAGGGGGGCGCGGCGGCCCGCGCCCCCGGTCCGGCGTAACCCGGGCCCGGCCCGGCCCCGGCCCGGGCGGGCCGCCCGGCGGGGTCAGGGGTCAGGGGTCAGGGGGCGGCGAACAGCCCGGGGAAGGACGGGGCCAGCCAGGGGCGGCGGCCCCAGGCGAGCACCTCGCCGCGCAGCAGGGCGCCGGGGGCGCTGCGCCGGCCCAGCGCGATGAGCAGGAACGCCACCGGTTCGACGAGGATCGTGCAGTCCGGGCGGCGGGGCGGGTCCTGGCTCACCGCGGCGGCGCCGTCCGTGAAGGTCACCGCGAACCCGTCCAGGCCCCGGCCGCGCAGCCGGTAGCAGGCGCTGTGGCCGGCCGCGGCGCGGGCGTCCGTCACCCGCGGCATGACCGTGCGCACGAACGGCATCGCCAGCCCGACCCGGCGCCGGTCGATCGGGTGCGGGCGGCCGAGGGCGACGGCGATGTCGTAGAGGTGGCCCAGCATGTGGGTCAGCAGGTAGGCGCCGAGGGTGTCCAGGTCCATCCGGCCGAGCGGGGTCGACACCGGCTCGGTGCCCGCGCGCGGCGCGGCCGCCACGGTGAACTCCCGTGCCCGCCGGGCGATCTCCCCGGCGAGCACGTCCGGGTCCCGTTCGGGCCGCTCGGCCAGCGAGGCCGCGTTCGCCGCGGCCAGCGAGCCCGGGGTGCCGTCCCCGTACGGCCGTTCCTCGCCGGCGGCCAGCGCGGCCATCAGCTCGTTGGCCATCGCCAGGTGGGCGGCCGCCTCGGCGACCGTCCACTCGGCGCCGGGGATCCGGGTGTCGCCGCGGCAGCCGGCGAGCAGGGCGACGGCCTCGTCGCCGACCGCGGTGACCTCTTCGAAGAGCGCGGTGCGCGCGGCACCGGGAGAGTGCGGGGGGAGAGTCATGGAGGTGAAGCGTGGACGAGTGCCGCGCCGCTGTCCAGGTCCCGGCACCGCCCGGGGCACCGGGCCGACTCCCGGACCGGCTCGCGGGTCCGCGCCCGCAGGCAACCCGAACCGCCCCCCGACGCGTCGAGCTGCCGTGAGAGCAAGAACGAACACGCGGCCCGGGCGGCCGCCACGGCAGACGGGTACGGCACGGACACCATGGCGGGGACGACGGCAGGATGACGAACGCGACACCGCCGGACTTCGAGGAGTTCGTCGCCGCCTGCGGGCCCAAGCTCCTGCGCACCGCCTGGCTGCTGACCGGCGACCCGCACCAGGCCGAGGACCTGCTGCAGACGGCGCTCGCCAAGGTCTGGCCCAGATGGACGCGCATCGCCCCCGACCGGCCCGAGGCGTACCTGCGGAAGGTCCTGGTGAACTGCCACGTCTCCTGGTGGCGGCGCCGCTGGACCGGGGAGCTGCCGCACGGCGAACTGCCGGAGCCGCCGCCGGGCCCGGACCCGTACGACGGGGTGGTGCTCGGCCGGGTGGTCGCCGAGGCGGTGCGGTCGCTGCCGCCGCGTCAGCGGGCCGTGGTGGTGCTGCGCTTCTTCGAGGACCTCAGCGTCGAGGAGACCGCCGAGGTGCTGCGCTGCAGCACGGGCACCGTCAAGAGCCAGACGCACCGGGCGCTGGCCGGCCTGCGCGGCCGGCTGCCGGCCCGGGAACTCCTGCTGGACGGGGGACCCCGTGAACGGCGCTGACCTGCTCGACCCGTACGGTCCGGGCGACGGCGGGCCCGACGACGAGGAGGAGCTGCGGATCCTGCTCCACCGGGCCGTCCCGGCCCTCGGTTCGCCGGAGGACCGGATGGAGCGCGTCCTCGCCCGGGTCGAGCGGTCCAGGCGCCGGCGGCGGGCGGCCGGGCTCGCCGCGGGCCTCACCGCCGGACTCACCGCCGCCGTGCTGGCCGCCGCGCCCGCTCTCGCGCCGGCACCGGTGCGGGGGGCCGCGACGGGGCCCGCGGGCTCCGTGTCCGCCCCGGTCCTGTCGCCCCCGGCGGCGGCGCCGGCCCCGTCGGTCTCGCCCGCCCCGACAGTGCCGGGGGAACCGTCCGCCGGGAGCGGGGCGACGGTCTTCTTCCCCCGGCTGCCCGAGATGGTCCTCGACCCGCCGGTGAACTGGCACGCCCTGGCCGCGTCGAGCGCCGACCCCCGGGAGCGGTTCGGCTACCTCGGCACCCAGCCGCTGGGGGCGTCCCCGTCGTGCGCGACGGTCGCGGCCCGCTGCCCGCTCGCCGGGCGGCTGGCCGTGGACGGCGCCGTACTCGCGTTCCGGCTGGTGGACGGCCAGGGGCTGGCCGAGAAGCTCGGCCCGGACCCGTCCGGGCTGGGCGACACGGCCCTCGACAAGGAGTGCGCGGCGCTCGGCGGCGACCGCGAACTGACCGGCCTGCGCGCCATCGACCGCGACGGCCCCGCCGCGGTGGTCGAGGTGACGGCCTGCCTGCGACAGGCCTCCGACCCGACGGTGCGCCAGGCGCGGCAGGCCTTCGACTCCGTCCGCTCCGCCCCGCCGGGCGGCCGCTCGCCGGGCCCCACGGGCCGGGCGGCAACGCCGTAGGCCCCGCCGTCCGGCCCCTCGCCACGCGCGAGGGGTCGGACGGCACCCCGGCGGCGGCTGCGGGCCGTCGCACGAGCCAGCCTGACTATCTGTCCAACCGACCGGCCCGTCATGCGCGCGCGGGCGCATTGCCCACGATCGGGTGGTCCGGCCGTACTTCGCGCGCCGACGGCCGGGCCGGGACCGGATAGTGGAGCGGTCGCCGAGGCACGGGCCCGGCGCCCTTCGTCCGGAAGACCGAGGTGTACCGCCATGCCCACCACCGCAGCCACCGACCGTGTCGGGCTCGTGTTCTCACTGTTCGACGCCGACGGGAACGGCGCCATCGAACCGGCCGACTTCGACCTGATGGGCAGCCGTGTCGTCGCGGCGCTCCCCCAGGCCGACGAGGAGGCCAGGGACCGGCTGCTCGACGCCCTGCAGCGCTACTGGCGCACGCTGGTGACCGAGCTGGACGCCGACGGCGACGGACGGATCAGCCCCGAGGAGTTCACCGCCGTCGTGCTCGACCCGGAGCGCTTCGACGCCACCATCGACGAGTTCGCCCGGGCGCTCTCCGAGCTCGGCGACCCGGACGGCGACGGCCTGGTCACCCGCCCCGACTTCCTCGCCCTGATGACCGCGATCGGGTTCGACCACCGGAACACCACGGCCCTGTTCGACGCGTTCGGCCCGGTGGACGGCGACCGCGTCCCGGTCGCCGTCTGGGCGGAGGGCATCCGCGACTACTACCGCCCCGAGAAGGCCGGCATCCCCGGCGACCGCCTGGTCCCCGGGACGGCCCGGTGACCCCGGCCGCCCACCAGGGCACCGGCCCGGCGCCGGTGCCCGTCGCCGGGCAGCCCGCGATCGGGCTGGCGGTGGGCCGGGGCACCGGCCCCGAGCTCGCCGCCGTCTTCGAACGCGTCCTGCGGGTGCTCACCGCCGCCCGCCCCACGGGCGTGCGGATCGTCCGCTCCCCGCGCCTCTACCACTCCTACGTCTCGCTGCGCTCGCTGGCCGGCCCCGCCGGGATCCAGGACCTGACCGGGCAGGACGCGGAGCACTACGAGCGGTTCTGCCGAGACCTCGCCGACGCCGGCACCACGGCCGTCTTCCGCACCGCGATCAACGCCCAGTCCCTGTACCTGGTGCGCCACCGCCTGCGCGCCGTCAAGGTCGACCTGTTACGGGAAGGAGAAACGTCACTGCTCCTGGTCCGCGACCAGGCCCAGGGCTTCTACACCGGGGAGAACCGGCACACCCCGGGAGAGGTCGTCCGCACCATGGCCTTCAGCCGGGAGACCACCGAGGCCGTCGTCCGCCACGCCCTGGAGCGGGCCCGGCGCGAATGGCCCGACGGGCGGATCGACCGCATCGTCATGGCCTACAAGTTCCATCTCCTGGACGGCGCGTTCGACGCCTGGGTCGCCGACATCGCCGAGCGGCTGGGCATACGGATCGAGGTGTTCCAGCCCGACACCGTGAACCGCAACCTCATCACCCACGGCCTGCCGGACCGCACCCTGCTGATCGCCGGGAACGAGTGGGCCGACATCATGCACGTGGTCCTGCTGGACCGCTTCGGCGCCCAGCGGCAGGAGAGCCGCTGCACGGAGAACGTGTACCTCGGCCCCGGCGCGGCCGGACTGGTGGAGTACCAGACCGTGCACGGGTCCGCCGACGACCTGGCCGGGCGCGACCTGGTCAACCCGGTGGCCACCCTGCGCGCCGCGGCCCTCGTCGCCGAGCGGCACGCCGCGGTGCCCGGCGCCGTCGGGGCGGTCGAGACCGCCCTGGCCGTCCTGGACGACAAGGGCGTGCACACCCCGGACCTCGGCGGCCGGCACTCCACCACCGCGGTGGTCGACGCGCTGGTCGACGTCCTCGACCTGCCCGACGCGCCCACCGGATCCACCGCCCCGGTGGGCGGGCCGTGAGCGCCCGGACGGGAACGGCCCTGGTGGTGGTGGACCTGCAGAACGACTTCTGCACCGGGCCGGTGGCCAGGGCCCGGTTCGGCGGCGACGGCGCCGTCCTGGACGCCGTGGTCGCCAACAGCGTCCGGGCGGTGGACCTGGCCCGGCGCGCGGGCGTGGAGGTGGTGTTCGTCCGCTTCCTCGGCGACACCGCCCACCAGGGCGCGGCCTGGCGCGCGCGGGACCGGCGGCTGGGCAAGCGGCCGAAGTGCCTGGAGGGCACCTGGGGAGCCCGGTTCCACGGGGTGACCCCGGCCCCGGGCGAGCGGGTCTTCACCAAACGGGCCTGCTTCGACGCCTTCCTCGGCGACGGCCTGGAGGAGCACCTGCGCGCCGGCGGCACCGGGCACCTCGTCTTCGCCGGCCTCTACGCCGACGTCTGCGTGGACTCCACCGCCCGCACCGCCTTCCAGAAGGGCTTCCACATCACCGTCCTGACGGACTGCACCACCTCCCTGCACCTGCCCCACGACGAGGTCCTGCGGTTCATGCGCGTCCTGTACGGCGCCCGCACCACCACCGGCGACGACCCCGCGGCGTGGACGGCGCCCGTGCACGAGGAGGACCCGTGCACGCCCTGACCGGACCGGAGGACGGGACGGCCGCGGCCGCGGCGCACGGCGTCGCCTCCGGAGTGGGCCGTACCGCCCTGCTGGTGGCGGCCGCCCGCGCCATCGAGACCCACCGCCCCGACGCCCTGGCCCGCGACCCGCTCGCCGAGCACTTCGTGCGCGCCTCCCCCGCCTCGGCGCACTGGCCCCTCCACCCCGACCAGGTCCCCGACGCGGAGGCCGACCCGCTGTGGGGGCGCCTCGGGCGCTACTTCGGGCTGCGCACCCGCGTCCTGGACGACCACCTGCTGGCCGCGGCGCGGGCCGGCACGCGCCAGGTCGTCATCCTGGGCGCGGGCCTGGACTCCCGGGCGTACCGGCTCGACTGGCCGCCCGGCCGCGTCCTCCACGAGATCGACACCGAGCAGGTGCTGGCCTTCAAACGGGCGGTCCTCGACGCGGCGGGCGCGGCCCCCGCCACCGAGCGCCGCCCGCTGGCCGCCGACCTCCGCGGCGACTGGGCCGGGCCGCTGCTGGAGGGCGGCTTCGACCCGGCGGAGCCGACCGCGTGGCTCGCCGAGGGGCTGCTGCTCTACCTCCCCGCCGAGGCCGAACGACGGCTGATGGCCACCGTGCACCGGCTCAGCGCGCCCGGCAGCACCCTGGCGTACGAGCTCAAGGACGTGGCCGCCGAACCACCGGCGGTGCGCACGGCCCCCGCGTACGTCGCGGCCCGGGAGCGGCTCGGCATCGACCTGCGCGCCCTCTTCGACGCCGGCCCCCGCCCCGACTCCGCCGCGGAACTCACCCGCCTGGGCTGGACGGTGGCCGTGCGCAGCCCGTACGACTTCACCGCCCTGCACGGCCGCGGTCCGGCGCCGGAGCCGGACGACGCCCTGGCGGCCAACCGCTGGGTCTTCGCCGCCCGCCGCGGTCGGCCGGGCGGCATCCCGGGCCGCCGCTGAATTCCGCGGCATTCCGCGGTATTCCCTGCCGTTCGGCGGGGGGGCTCCCCCGCCGGACGGGCGGGATTATCCAAGGGGTTTTCCGAAAGGGAAAAGGATGCACCCGCTGCGAAAACCGCATTACTCGACGTAATGTCGATCATGGATTCCGACACCTCGCGCAGCCCCGCCCGGGCCCAGGGTTCGCGTCAATTCCGGTGAACCATAAGGGACTTCGCCGATTTCCTAGCGACCGGCGTAGGGGCCGGGAAATGCCGGACGCCGGCGGATTCACCTGACCGATCCTCATCGGTTCACCCGGTTGTCGATTTCGCTGAAACTGTTCGTCGCTATACGATCCTTCAGGAATCGGATCCTGATCCCCGGCCGGACCGGCAGACCCCGCAGTCGCCGCACCGGCCCGGGCAGAAGCGCGTTCCGCCCGTCCCCCCGCACGAACGCACTCCAGGTGACCATGCATCCCCACACCGCCCACATCGACGGGTTCCACTACGGCTGGATCAACCCGGTCCTGTCCTACCTCATCGCCTGCACCGGCGCGGCGCTCGGACTGCGCTGCACCGTACGGGCCCTGACCCTGCCGCCGGCCCGCCGCCTGGGGTGGCTGCTGCTGTCCGCGGTCGAACTCGGCTGCGGCATCTGGACCATGCACTTCATGGCGATGATGGGCTTCGCCGTCACCGGCTCGTCCGTCGTCTACCGCGTCCCCGAGACCCTCGGCAGCCTCCTGCTGGCCATCGTCGTCGTCGGCGCCGGCGTCCTGTACGTCGGCTACCGCCGCAGGACGCTCGCCTCCCTGCTGATCGGCGGCACCGTCACCGGCTGCGGCGTCGCGGCCATGCACTACCTCGGCATGGCCGCCATGCAGGTCCAGGGCGTGGTCTCCTACGACCCCGTCCTGGTGGCCGTCTCCATCGCCATCGCCGTGGCCGCCGCCACCGCGGCGCTGTGGATGACCCTCAACATCACCGGCTTCGCCGCCTCGCTGGTCGCCTCCCTCATCGCCGGGGTCGCGGTCACCGCCATGCACTACACCGGGATGGCCTCCGTCTCCGTCCGGCTGGACGACCGGCTCCTGCCCGCCGGCCTGCCCGCCTCCCAGTTCGTCGTCCCGCTCGCCGTCGCCATCATGGCCGTCATCGCGATCGGCGGGTTCGTCCTCACCCTCTCCCCGCAGGACCCGGTCGACGTGCCGGCCCGGGAGCCGCTGCGCGTCAAGCTCTTCGACCGCGGCGCCTGACCGGCCCGCCGTGCCGCGCGCACGGCACCGACGCCCCGGGGGCGGCCCGGACAACGGGCCGCCCCCGGGGCGTTTCGCGCGTACGGCCGCGCCGCGGCCCGTCCCCCTCGACGGGCCGCGGCGCAGCGGCTTCACGGGGTGTCAGCGCGTGCGGGTCACACGGCCTGCCACAGCGCCGGGACGTTCGGCGGCTCCCAGCCGACCATGGCGGTGTGGCCCTGGAGGCAGCGGTAGGAGGCGCCGTTGTAGGTCACGACGTCGCCCGCCTGGTAGGTGGTGCCGGCGGTCCAGGTGCCGCCGGGGTTGGGGGTGCCCCCGCCGCCGACGGTGAGGCTGTACTGGGCGGTGTGGGTGGTGGCGCCGGCGGTGCCGGTGACGGTGATCTGGTAGGTCCCGGTCGCGGCGCTGGAGGCGGCGGACAGGGTCAGGGTGGAGGAGGAACCGGCCTGCACCGACGAGGGGTTGAAGCTCGCGGTGACGCCCGCCGGGAGGCCGGAGGCGGTGAGGCTCACGGTCTGGGCGGTGCCGGAGGTGACGGCGGTGCTCACCGTGGAGGTGGTGGAGGCGCCGGGCTGGGCGGAGCCGGAGGCCGGGCCGAGGGAGAGCGAGAAGTCGTTGCTGCCGTTGTTGGAGCAGGTGGGGTCGCCGCTCTGGGCGGGGACGCTGACGGCGTCCCAGGCGGCCTTGGCCCGGTTGAAGAAGGTGCAGGTCGGGTCGAGGCTCTTGGCGGCGGTCAGGGTGGCGGTGCGGTAGCGCTTGTAGGTCATGCCGCTGGTCTTGAGCAGCATGCCGCCGTAGAAGACCCGGCCGGCGTCCTTGATGCCGATGCCGGTGACGGAGGAGTTGTTGCAGGTGGGGCTGGTGGGCTTGCCGCCGCCGGGGTTGGAGCCCTCGGCGAGCAGGTAGAACCAGTGGTTGAGCGGGCCGGCCGCCGCGTGCTCCTCGGTCTGCGGGATGGAGGAGGAGTAGCAGTTGGGGTTGTTGCTCACCAGGGAGGGGTTGTACATGTTGCGGATCGGGCCGTTGCCGACCAGGTTGATCATCTCGCCGACGGTGTAGTCCGGGGAGTCGTACGGGGCGGGCTCGTTGGCGTACGACTCGGTCAGCGCGCCCATGATGTCGCCGGTGGCCTCGCCCAGGCCGGACTCGTTGTTGGCGCCGCCGGGGGTGTACTGGTCGATGCCGTGGCCGAACTCGTGGCCGACGACGTCGATGGAGGCGATCCACTTGTTGGCCTGGCTGTGGCCGATGGATATCGTGCTGCCGTCCCAGTAGGCGTTGACGTCGTTGAGGCCGACCTTGACCGGCCAGCTGCCGCCGTTGCCGTTGTGCCCGTTGCGACCGAGCCAGTCGCGGAGCATGTCCCATTCCTTCTGGGCCGCGAACATCGCGTCGCCGCAGCCGGTCTCCTTGCTGGAGGCGCTGCCGGTGCCCCAGGAGTCGCTGGACTTGGAGAAGACCTGGCCGGTGCTGTAGTCGGAACAGGACAGGCCGGGCCGGTTCGGGTCGCGCAGCGAGTACGAGCCGCCGGAGTTGGTGGTGCTGATGGTGACGGGCGCGGGGCCGTTCCACTCGCTGTTGATGGTGCCGGCGCGCACGTCGTCGTAGCTGTCGACGACCTCGCCGGTGGTGGCGTCCACGAAGACGTGCAGGCGGCTGGGGGCGCTGCCCTTGTGGCCGGTGAGGACGGTCTCCCAGGCCAGGCGGCCGGTGCCGTCCTTGACGCGCACGACCAGGCGGCGGGACTCGACGGAGTCGACGGCGGCCAGCTTGGTGCGGGCGGTCTTCTCGGCGTGCTCGGCGCTGACCTGCGGGGCGGTGGAGCCGCCGACGGGGCCGGTGGCGGCGGACTGCAGGGCGCGGACCTTGCCCTGGGCGTCGGCGAGGACGACCGCGTCGCCGCCGACCACGGGCAG
>NZ_JBIAXP010000035.1:78647-119849 GCF_042896795.1 Kitasatospora sp. NPDC001261 | reverse complement strand
ACGGTCAGGGTGGTCGCCGTGGTCAGCAACCTGCCTGCGGTGACTCTGCGTTGCATCGAGGCTCCTCGCATGTGGGGGTCCTCGACCGCGGACGGTAGGGGCTGGTGGCGCGCCGCGCAGCCGTATCCGGGGGACGGCCGTGCGGGCCGTCCGCGCTCGGGTGCCCGAACCCTCACACGGCGTCATGCTCGGGTCAATGCCCGGTGCGCGCGGGGCGGGGGGTTGGCGAATTCCGTCAAGCCGGCCGGTCCGGTTCGGCGCCAACCTGGGCTTTTGTCCCAGTGGTTGAGACCACGTCAGGTGACGGGCCATGATCGGACGGCGACCGGTCGGAGCGGGCCGGCGGCGGTGGACCGGACCGGCGAGCGGGCCCCGGGGCCGCCCGGCCGTCGGGCCCCGGACCCTCCCCCGGCGGCGCCCCGGGGCGGCCCGGCACCGCGGGGGCGCGGAGGCGGGCCGGTCGGCGCCGGGGTCGCGGGCACGGCGGCGGGACCGGGAATCCGGTAGCAGACTGTGACGGGGCGGAAACCCACAGCGCTTGACAGCCCCTCGCCCGGGGGCGCGTACTGGAACGAGGACAAACAGCAGACAGGGCCCTGTGCTCCGGATATCCGTCGGATACCGCGGCCGGTGCGAAAGCGGCGACAGGGCGTGCTGGGATCTCGGTACCCCCTCACGCCGCCTTCGGCCCGGTGCCCGACGGCGGTTTTCGCGTGCGGGCACCGCGCCGCCGCCGTTCGGACGGTGCGCCCGCGGTGGCGCCGCCGGAGCCCGTGGCCCGTCCGAGGGGCCGCCATGAGACCGACGTCGAGACCGACCGATGTTCGAACGCGGGAGGACGGTACCGGCGATCCGCCCACGGGGCGCCGCCGCACCGTCGCCCTGCCGCGCGTCCTTCACGCGAGCCCTGGCATCCGCCGTCCGACGGGGTGCCGCACGGCGGCTCGTCCACGGAAAGGCGGGCACCATGGTGCTCGATTCGACCACGCTGCACTCGAGCATCGAGGACCCGGTTCTCGACCGGATGAACTTCCTCAACGAGATCACGTCCAGCTACCCGGACGCGGTGTCCTTCGCACCGGGCCGCCCCTATGACGGATTCTTCGAGGTCGAGGAGGTCCACACCTACCTGCGCCGGTACGCGGCCTACCTGGAGAGCCGGGGCGCGGGGCCGGCCGAAGTGCGCAGCGGCTTCTACCAGTACGGGCCGGCGGCGGGGCAGATCCGGGAGCTGATCGCCTACTCGCTGCGGCAGGACGAGGGGTTCGAGGTCGCGCCCGAGGCGATCGTGGTGACGGTCGGTGCGCAGGAGGCGATGTTCCTGGTGCTGCGCGCGCTGTTCGCGACGCCCGCGGACGTGCTGCTGCTCGTGACCCCCTGTTATGTCGGGATCATGGGGGCCGCGCGGCTGCTGGACATCCCGGTGGTCGCGGTGCCGGAGCGTGACGGGCGGCTGGTGGTGGCGGACCTGGACGCGGCGGTGCGGGAGCAGCGCGCGGCGGGTCGGCGGCCGCGGGCCGTGTACGTGGTGCCGGACCACGCGAATCCGACCGGGTCGACGCTGGACCTTCCGACGCGTACCGGGCTGCTGGAGCTGGCCGGGCGCCAGGGTCTGCTCGTCCTGGAGGACAGTCCCTACCGGTTGAGCGGCCCGGGGCCGCGGTGCCCGATGCTCAAGGCGCTCGACACGTCGAGGAGCGTGATCCAGCTCGGCACCTATTCCAAGACGGTGTTCCCCGGTGCGCGGGTCGGCTACGTGGTGGCCGACCAGGAGGTGCGCGACGGGCGCGGCGGGATCCGGCTGCTGGCGCGGGACCTGGCGAAGGTGAAGAGCATGGTGACGGTGAACACGTCCTCGCTCAGCCAGGCGGCCGCGGCGGGTGCGCTGCTGGGTTCGGACGGGCGGCTGTCGGTGCTGAACGCGCGGGCGGCCGAGCACTACCGGCGCAGCATGGCCGCGACGCTCGCGCAGCTGGAGCGGTGGCTGCCGGAGCGGCGGCGCCGGGAGCTGGGGGTGGGCTGGAACCGGCCCGACGGCGGTTTCTTCCTCACGCTGCGCACCGGTTTCCGGACCGGTACGGCGGCGCTGGAGCGGTCGGCCCGGGAGTTCGGGGTGATCTGGACGCCGATGGAGTTCTTCCATCCGCACGGCGGGGGCGAGCGGGACATCCGGCTGTCGATCAGCTACCTGACGCCCGGGCAGGTGGTCGAGGGCGTCGAGCGGCTGGTGCGGTTCGTGGAGACGCTCAGCGAGGAGACGCGCGGCGGTGGGGCGCGCGGTGGTGGACGCACGGTGGCGACGTGCCCGGTACCCGGAACGGAGAGTGACGCACCATGACCACGGCCCTGGACCGAGCGCCGGCCGCCACGGTCCCGCGCATCGTGAGCGTGGGCACCGCCGTGCCGCCCGAGCACTACTCCCAGGAGGAGCTGCTGGACCTGTTCGGGATCACCGACCGCCGGGTGCGCTCGGTGTTCCTGCTGGGCTCCATCCGGCAGCGTTCGCTGGTGCTGCCGCCGGCGGCGCCGGACGGCACCAGGCTCCGGGAGAGCCAGGGCGACCTGCTGGACAAGCACAAGGCGTGGGCCGTGAGCATGGGGGCGGACGCGCTGCAGCTGTGCCTCAAGCGGATCGGGGCCGACCTGTCGGAGGTGGCGTACCTGTGCTGCGTGACCTCGACCGGCTTCCTGACGCCGGGGCTGAGCGCGCTGCTGATCCGCGAGCTGGGCATGGACTGGCACACCGCGCGGGCCGACATCGTCGGCATGGGCTGCAACGCCGGGCTCAACGCGCTGGCGGTGGTGGGCAACTGGGCGGCGGCGAACCCGGGCCGGCTGGCCGTGATGGTCTGCTCGGAGGCCTGCTCGGCCGCGTACACGATGGACGCCACGATGCGCACGGCCGTGGTGAACAGCCTGTTCGGCGACGGCGCCGCGGCGGTGGCGGTGGTGGCGGACCCGGTGAACGACGGGCGCCGCACGGCGGAGGGGGCCGAGGACGAGGAGGCCGAGGAGGAGGGGCCCGGCCGCCGGCTGGAGGGGCCCCGGATCCTGCGGACCGCGAGCGTGACCATCGTCGACGCGATCGACGCGATGCGCTACGACTGGGACCGCGACCAGGGCCGCTTCAGCTTCTTCCTGGACCCGCAGGTCCCCTACCTGGTCGGCGCGCACGTGGAGGGGGTCGTCGACCGGCTGCTGGCGGGCACCTCGCTGCGCCGCGACGACGTCGCGCACTGGCTGGTGCACTCCGGCGGCAAGAAGGTCATCGACGCGGTCGCCGTCAACCTCGGGCTGACCCGGCACGACCTGCGGCACACCATCACCGTGCTGCGCGACTTCGGCAACGTCTCCAGCGGCTCGTTCCTCTTCTCCTACGACCGGCTCCTGCGGGAGGGCGTGGTCCGCGACGGCGACTACGGCGTGCTGATGACCATGGGGCCGGGTTCGACGATCGAGTCCGCGCTCATCCAGTGGTGAACCGACCAAGGGAGACCGCAATGCCCGTCAACGCCCTGCCCGAGGGCCCCGTGCTGCACGTGGACGGCCGCCGGGAGATCTCGGCCGAGCTGACCGCCGCCCTCGGCGCCCTGTGCGACGAGGCGGAGAGCGCCGGCGCCGACGCCGCGACCCTGTTCCTGTCCGGCGCCCCCGACGGCGAGGCGGTGGCGAAGGCGGGCGACACCGCCGCCGTCACGAAGTGGGAGCGGGCGGTACGGCGCTTCGAGCGGCTGCGGCTGCCCACCCTGGCGGCGGCGAGCGGGGAGTGCGGCGGCGTCGCGCTGGACCTGCTGCTGGCGGCCGACGTCCGGGTGGCGGCCCCGGACCTGCGGCTGCTGCCGTCCTTCCACGGGCAGGCCGTCTGGCCGGGCATGGCCGGCTACCGGCTGGTCCAGCAGCTCGGACCGGCCCGCGCCCGGCGCACCGTGCTCTTCGGGGTGCCGATCACCGCCCGCGAGGCCCTGGAGCGCTGCCTGGTGGACCAGGTGAGCCGGGACCCCGGGCGCACCCTGGCGGCCGCCGCCCGGCTGCTGCGCCGCCTGTCCGGCCCCGAACTCGCGATCCGCCGCCAACTGGCCTTCGACGCCCAGTGGATGAGCTTCGAGGACGCGCTCGGCCCGCACCTGGCCGCCTGCGACCGCGCGCTGCGGCGCACCCGGGCCCCGGACGGGGTGACGGCGTGAGCGCGGCCACCGGGCGGGCGCCCGCCGCCGTACGGGAGCGCGCCGCGGACGGGCTCGCCCGGGCGGCGCGGCTGCTGCCCCCGTTCCCCGCGCCCGGGCCGCGCACCGGCGAGGAGCGCGAGCGCGCCGAGCGGGAGCTGGACGCCGGCCGCGCGCGGCGCACCGCCTTCCTGGACCGCCACGCCGAGGAGCTCTACGACCGGATCACCGCGGGCCGCACCCTGCGCCCCCGGCTGGACGCCCTGGTGGAGGGCGCCGCCCGCGCCGTACCGAACCTGGTGCCCACCGCGGCGCAGCTGCGGGCGGAGCGGGCCCTGCCGGTGGCCGAGCGCCTCGGCTACGAGATCGACCTGGGCGTCCTGCTGCGCGGCGTGCTGCGCGGCCCGGCCGCCGGCGGCCACCTGATGGACTCCATGCTGCGGCCCACCGGGCGGGCGCTGGAGCTGCTCGGGGAGTTCCGGGCCACCGGGGTGGTGCGGATGGACAGCACCCGGCTGGAGCGGCGCGCGGGGGTGGCCCGGATCACCATGTGCGCCGGGGACCGCCTCAACGCCGAGGACGAGCAGCAGGTCGACGACATGGAGACCGCGGTCGACCTCGCGCTGCTGGACGAGGGGTGCGAGATCGGGCTGATCCGGGGCGGCGAGATGACCCACCCGCGCTACGCGGGGCGCCGGGTGTTCAGCGCCGGGATCAACCTCAAGCGGCTGCACGCGGGCGAGATCACCCTCGTCGGGTTCCTGCTGCGCCGCGAGCTCGGCTACCTCAGGAAGCTGCTGCTCGGGCTGCGCACGGACGACGCGTCCTGGCGCTACCCGTTCACCGACATGCCGTGGGTGGCCGCGGTGGACGGCTTCGCGATCGGCGGCGGCATGCAGCTGCTGCTCGCGGTGGACCACGTGCTCGCGGCCTCCGACGCCTACCTGAGCCTGCCGGCCGCGCAGGAGGGGATCGTCCCGGGCGCGGCGGACTTCCGGCTGCCCGCGGTGACCGGCCCCCGGCTGGCCCGGCAGATCATCCTCGGCGGCCGGCGGGTGCGCGCGAGCGACCCCGAGGCCCGCACGCTCGTCGACCAGGTCGTCGACCCGGCGGACCTCGACCGGGCCGTCGAGCGGGCCCTGGAGCTGCTGCACGACCCGGCCGTCACCGCCAACCGCCGCATGGTGAACCTCGCCCTGGAACCGGCGGACGGCTTCCGCGCCTACCTGGCGGAGTTCGCCGTCCAGCAGGCGCTGCGCATCCGCGCGGCGGACGTGCTCGGCAAGGCGGGCCGCTTCACGGCCCGGCCCTCCGGGTGAGAGCGCCGCGCCGCTGCCCTCCCCCGCCACCCCGGCGGGCGGCACCCGAACGAACAAGGAGACCGAGATGACCAGCCCCTTCGACGACCCGGACGCCTCCTACCTCGTGCTGGTCAACCCCCTGGGCCAGTACTCGCTGTGGCCCGGGTTCGCGCAGGTGCCCGCCGGGTGGCGGATCGCCCGCGGCCGGGGCTCCCGCGACGAGTGCCTGGCGTACGTCGACCGCGTCTGGACCGACCAGCGCCCGCCGGCCCCGACGGCCGCGGCGCCGGACGGCAGGGAGGTCGTCGCGCCATGACGAGCGGCCCGGGCCCGCTGATCACCATCCGGGCGACCCCCGGCGACGGGACGCGGCCGGCCCGGGGGCAGGTCAGGCCCGGCACCTCCCGGCGGATCCTGCCCTACCTGCGGCCCTACCGGCGGCAGATCGTCGCGCTGCTGACGCTGACCGTGGTCGACGCCCTCATCACCGTCTCCACGCCGCTGCTGTTCAAGGAGCTCATCGACCGCGGCATCGTGCCGCGCGACCGGGCCGTGGTGGCGGGCGCCGCCGTCGCGGTGGCGGTCCTGGCGCTGCTGCAGGCCCTGGTGGGCTTCCTGGTCAGCCGTAGTTCGGCGCGCATCGGCGAGGGGCTGATCTACGACCTGCGCACCGAGGTCTTCCGGCACGTGCAGCGCCAGCCGCTCGCGTTCTTCACCCGCACCCAGACCGGTTCGCTGGTGAGCCGGCTCAACACCGACGTGATGGAGGCCCAGCAGGCGGTGACGGTGCTGCTGTCCAACGTGCTCTCCAGCCTGCTGGTGCTCTGCCTGGTGGTCGCCACGATCTTCTACCTGTCCTGGCTGATCGGCCTGGTGGTGCTCGTCACGGTGCCGCTGTTCGTGCTGCCGGGCCGGGTCGTGGGGCGGCGGCTGCAGCGCAACCTGCGCACCTCGATGCAGCTGGACGCCGAGCTCGGCTCGCTCATGCAGGAGCGCTTCAACGTGGCCGGCGCGCTGCTGGTCAAGCTCTACGGGCGGCCCGAGCGCGAGGACGGCCGGTTCGCCGGCAACGCGGCCCGGGTGCGGGACGTGCGCGTGGTCACCTCCGTCTACGCGCGGATGCTGCTGGTGACGGTGACGCTGCTGGCCTCGCTGGCCACCGCGGTGGTCTACGGCGTCGGCGGCGAGCTGGTGGTCGCCGGGAGCATCCAGATCGGCACCCTGGTGGCCCTGGCCACCCTGCTGGCCCGGCTCTTCGGCCCGATCAACCAGCTCTCCAACCTGCAGTCGAACTACCTGACCGCCCTGGTCTCCTTCGACCGGCTCTTCGAGGTGCTGGACCTGAAGCCGCTGATCGTGGAGCGGCCCGATGCCGTCGCCCTGCCCGTACCGGGCCCGGGCCGGGCCCCGGAGGTCGAGTTCGAGGACGTCTCCTTCCGCTACCCGGCCGCGAAGGAGGTCTCCCTCGCCTCGCTGGAGACGCTGTCGCTGCCGGCCCCGGAGCGCTCCGGCACCGCCCAGGCGCTGCGCGGGGTGAGCTTCCGCGCCCCGGCGGGCCGGCTGACCGCGCTGGTCGGGCCCTCCGGCGCGGGCAAGACCACCGTCAGCCAGCTGGTGGCCCGGCTGTACGAGCCGACCGGGGGCACCGTGCGGATCGGCGGCGTCGACGTGCGCGACCTGTCCCTGGCCTCGCTGCGCGACACCGTCGGCATGGTCACCCAGGACGCCCACCTGTTCCACGACACCATCCGCGCCAACCTGCTCTACGCCAAGCCGGACGCCACCGAGGCGGAGCTCGTCGAGGCCTGCGAGGCCGCGCAGGTCCGGGACGTGGTCGCGGCGCTGCCCGACGGCCTGGACACCGTCGTCGGCGACCGCGGCTACCGCTTCTCCGGCGGCGAGAAGCAGCGCCTGTCGATCGCCCGGCTGCTGCTCAAGAAGCCGTCCGTGGTCGTGCTCGACGAGGCCACCGCGCACCTGGACTCGGAGTCCGAGGCGGCCCTGCAGAAGGCCCTGTGGACGGCCCTGGCCGGCCGCACCGCCCTGGTGATCGCGCACCGGCTGTCCACGATCCGCGAGGCCGACCAGATCCTGGTGCTCCAGGACGGGCGCGTGGTCGAACGCGGCCGGCACGCCGCGCTCGTCGACGCCGGCGGCCTGTACGCGGAGCTCTACCGCACCCAGTTCGCCGACCCGCCCGCGCCGCGCCCCGAAGCCGGGCCGGACCCGGCCGACGGCTACGGCGCCCCGCCCCCGCTGCCGCCCGGCGGAGGCCCCCTGCGCCTGCTGCCGCCGCCCCAGGCGGCGGCCGGCCCCGACCGACCCGAACGGCCCGACCAACCCGAACGGAGAGCACGATGAGCCAGCTGACGGTCGAGGACGTGTGGCCGCTTTCCCCGCTGCAGGAGGGACTGCTGTTCCACGCCTCGTACGACCAGGACGCGCCCCGGGACGTGTACGTGGGGCAGCGGGTCCTCAACCTCGACGGCGAACTGCGGCCCGAGGTGCTCCAGGCCTCCTGGCAGGCGCTGCTGGACCGGCACGCGAGCCTGCGGGCCGGCTTCCGCTCCCGCGCGGCCGGCGACACCGTCCAGGTGATCGCCAGGGGCGTGCGGATCCCGTGGACGTACGCCGACCTCGGCGCACTGGACGAGCGGGAGGCCGACGCCCGCGCCGGCGCCCTGGCCGCGACCGACGCCCGGCGCTTCGACCTCGGCCTGCCCCCGCTGCTGCGGGTGCTGCTGCTGCGCGCCGGCCCCGACCGGTACCGGATGGTGGTGACGATGCACCACATCCTGATGGACGGCTGGTCGCTGCCGATCCTGTTCGACGAGCTGTGGCGGATCTACGACAACGGCGGCGACCCCTCGGTGCTCCCCAAGGTGCCGCCGTACCGCGACTACCTCGCCTGGCTGGGCCGCCGGGACACCGACGCCGCGCGCGCGGCCTGGCGCGCGATGCTGGCCGGCACCGGGGAGCCCACCCTGGTGGGCCCGGCCGACCGCAGCGGCCCGCCGGTGATGCTCCGGCACGTGATCGACCGGATCGGCGACGACCTCACCGACCGGCTGCGGGAGACCGCGCGCGACGCCGGGGTCACCCTCAACCGGGTCTTCCAGGTCGCCTGGGCGCTGCTGGTCGGCAAGCTGTCCGGCCGCCTGGACGTGGTCTTCGGCGCGACCGTCTCCGGCCGCCCCGCCGACGTGCCGCAGGCCGACCGGATGGTCGGGCTGTTCATCAACACCGTGCCGGTGCGCGTGCGCCTGGACGCGGCCGTGCCCTTCCGCACCGCCATGGCCGCCCTCCAGGACCAGCAGGCCGCCCTGCTCGACCACCAGCAGCTGAGCCTGCCCGAGATCCAGCGCGCCGGCGGCCCGGGCGCGGTCTTCGACACCCTGATGGTCTTCCAGAACTACCCCCGCGGCCCGATGGCCGCCCCCGCCGCCGACCCGGCCGCGCCCGGCGCGCAGCGGCCCGCCGCTCCCCCGCCCCCGGGCGAGGGCCTGGGCGGCTCCGCGCTGCGCAGCGGGGAGCAGGCCGGCGGCCCGCTGGGGCCGGGGCCGGGCCCGGAGCCGCCCGCGCCCGCGCCCGCCGACGGGACGTCGAAGCCGCCGCCGATGCCCGCCTGGGTCTCCCGGCGCGGCCCCACCGGGGTGCGGGTCTCGGCCGGCGGCGGCGAGGAGGCCGCCCACTACCCGCTGACCGTCGTCGTCACGCCGGCCGACGACACCGAGATCCGGCTGGACTACCGGCCCGACCTGTTCGACGAGCGCACCGCCCGCGGCCTCGTCGACCGGATGACGCTGGTGCTGCGCCAGGTCGCGGCCGACCCGGACGTGCCCCTGGGCCGGCTCGACGTGCTGACCGGCGAGGAGCGGCGGGACCTGGACGGCTCCGGGAACCGGACCCGCCGCGAGCTGCCCGAGGCGACCCTCGCCGAGCTCTTCGAACGGCAGGTGCGCCGCACCCCCGCCGCGGTGGCCGTGGTCGCCGGGGACACCGAGCTGACCTACGCCGCGCTGGACCGGCGGGCGAACCGCCTGGCGCACCGGCTGGCCGGGCTCGGCGTGGGCCCCGAGACCCTGGTGGGCGTGGTGGCCGAGCGCTCGCCCGAACTGATCACCGCACTACTGGCGGTGGTGAAGGCCGGCGCGGCGTACCTGCCGATGGACGGCCGGCACCCGGCCGGGCGGCTCCGCGCGGTGGCCGCGCAGGCGGGCCCGGCCGTCGTGCTGGTGGACGCGCCCAACGCCGGGCGGGGCCTGGCCGACGCCGGACTGTTCGCCCCCGCCGAGGTGCTGCGCCTGGCGGCGGAACCCGCCGAGGAGACGGACGCGGACGCGGAGGCCGGGGCCTTCCCGCCGGTGCCGGTCCGGCCGGAGAACCTCATGTACGTCATCTACACCTCCGGGTCCACCGGCCTGCCGAAGGGCGTCGCGGTGACCTACGGCAGCGTCCTCGCCTTCTGCCTCGACGAGTGCTGGTCCAGCGGGGCCCTGGAGCGGGTGCTGGTGCAGGCCAACCACGCCTTCGACGCCTCCACCTACGAGATCTGGACGACGCTGCTGCACGGCGGCCGGCTGGTGCTGGTGCCCCCCGGGGACATCGACACCGTCGAACGCGGCCGGCTGATCGCCGCCCAGCAGGTCACCAACGTGCACGCCACGGCCGGGCACTTCCGGGTGCTCGCCGAGCAGGCCCCGCACATCTTCGGCGGCGTGCGCGAGGTCTCCACCGGCGGCGACGTCGTCTCCGCGAACGCCGTACGGACCCTGCTGCGCTCCCACCCCGGCATGGTGGTGCGCACCACCTACGGCCCCACCGAGACCACCGCCTTCACCACCCAGCTGCCCTTCACCGACCCGGACGCGGTGCCCGACACGGTGCCGCTGGGGCGGCCGATGGACAACACCAGGGTGTTCGTCCTGGACGCCTTCCTGCGGCCCGTGCCGGTCGGCATGACCGGCGAGCTCTACCTCGCCGGGGCCGGACTGGCCCGCGGCTACCTCGGCCGTCCCTCACTCACCGCGGAGCGCTTCGTGGCCTGCCCCTTCCCCGCCGAGGACGAACCCGAGGGCGCCCGGATGTACCGCACCGGCGACCTGGCGCAGTGGACCCCGGACGGGCAGCTGCTCTTCCTCGGCCGCGCCGACGAGCAGCTCAAGATCCGCGGCTTCCGCGTCGAGCCGGCCGAGATCGAGGCCGTGCTCGCCGCGCACCCCGGCGTCGCCCAGGCGCTCGTCGTCGCGGTCGAGGACGGGGACGGCCACAAGCGGCTGGCCGGCTACGCCGTGCCGGCCGGCGGCGACGAGTCCGCCCTCGACCCGGAGGCGCTGCGGGAGCACCTCGCCGGGAAGCTGCCCGACTACCTGGTCCCGGCCTCGGTGACCGTCCTCGGGGCACTGCCCGTGACGGCGAACGGCAAGCTCGACCGGGCCGCCCTGCCCCGGCCCGTCTTCGCCGGCCGGTCGGCCGGACGCGAGGCGGCCACCGACGCGGAGGAGCTGCTGTGCCGGCTGTTCGCCGAGGTGCTGAACCTCGAACAGGTCGGCCCGGAGGACGACTTCTTCGTCCTCGGCGGCGACTCGATCACCTCGATGCTGCTGGCCGGGCGGGCCGGCAAGGCCGGCCTGGCGATCTCCCCGCGCCAGGTCTTCGAACTGTGCACGCCCGCGGAGCTCGCGCGGGTGGCCGGGCCGGTCGACGGGACGAAGGCGCAGCACGCCGAGGACGTCCCCTACGGCCCGGTCCCGCTGACCCCGGTGATGCGCGAGGTCGCGCGGCGGGCGGGCTCGGTGGCCCGCGCGGGCAGCCAGGCGATGCTGCTGACCGCGCCGCCCGGTCTGACCACCGGGCAGCTGGCGGACGCGCTGCAGGCGGTCCTCGACCGGCACGAGGTGCTGCGGGCGCGGCTGGAGGAGGACGAGGAGCAGCTGGTGGTGCCCGAGCCGGGCACGTCCTGGGCGGTCGCCGCGGCGGACCTGGTGAGCCGGGTGGACGCGGCCGGCCTCGACGGGGAGCGGCTGGACGCGCTGGTCGACGAGCAGGCCACCGCCGCCGAGGCCGCGCTCGCGCCGCGCGACGGCGTGATGCTGCGCGCCGTGCTCCTGGAGCGCGGCGCCGGGCGCGGCGGCCTGGTGCTGCTGACGGCCCACCACCTGGTGATCGACGGCGTCTCCTGGCGGGTGCTGGTGCCGGACCTGGCCCTGGCCCACGCGGCCCTGGCCGCCGGCGGCGCGGACGCGGCCGGGGCGGCGGTCGCCGCCGAGGCGACGTCGTTCCGCCGCTGGGCGGTAGCCCTGGCGGAGCGGGCCCGGGCGCAGCGGACGGTGGACGAACTGCCGGACTGGCGGCGGGTGGTGGACCGGGTCGAGGACCCGCTCGCCGACCGGCCGCTCGACCCGCGCGTGGACACCGCGGGCGGCGGCCGCTCGCGCGCCGAGCTGACCGTCCCGGCGCGCACCGCGGGGCCGCTGCTGGCGGCCCTGCCCGCCGCCTTCCACGCGGGCGTGGACGACGTGCTGCTGTCCGGTCTGGCCGCGGCGCTCGGCGAGTGGCTGCGCGCCCGGGGCAGGCCGGTGCCGGAGGGGTTCCTGGTCGACCGGGAGGCGCACGGCCGGGTGCCGCTGTCGGAGGACATGGACCTGACGCGCACCCTCGGCTGGTTCACCGCCGTCCACCCGGTGTGGCTGGAGACCGGGCCGATCGACCCGGCCGAGGTCCGGGCGGGCGGGGAGGACGTGGCGCGGCTGATCAAGCGGGTCAAGGAGCAGTTGCGGCAGCGGCCGGGCGACGGTCTGGGGTACGGGCTGCTGAGGTACGCCAACCCGGCCACGCGGTCGGTGCTCGCGCCGTTGGCGGCGCCGCAGATCGGGTTCAACTACCTGGGCCGGTTCGGCGGTTCCGGTGAGGAGGCGGGCTCCGCGGGCGCGGACGCCGGGGTGGGCTCCGCGGCCGGTGGGCGGCCGTGGACGTCGGCGGGCGAGCACGTGATGCCCGGCGGTGTCGACCCGGCGATGCCGCTGCGGCACGTGCTGGAGATCAACGGCCGGGCGCGGGACCTGCCCGAGGGCCCCGAGCTGTCCTTCGTCCTGGAGTCGCCGGCCGGGCTGCTCGGCGGGGCGGAACTGGCGGACCTCGCCGAGCGCTGGCGGGCGGTGCTGGAGGGCCTGGTGCGGCACGCCGACGAGGGCTCCGGCGGCCACACCCCGTCGGACTTCTCGCTGATCTCGCTGGGCCAGGAGGACATCGACGAGTTCGAGTCCGCCTTCGGCGGCGGGGACGGCGCGAAGGACGGCGAGAAGGACGGCGAGAAGGACGGCGGCTGAGGCGGCGGCGGGCAGGGGTCGCGGCCCCGGTGGGCGCGGCCCCTGCCCGGGGGGGGGTCAGCCGTCGCTGCCGATCGGGCAGGTCGCGTCGGGGGCGTGGCCGAGGGGCCAGGCGAGGCCGACCAGGACGGCGTTCTTGATCTTCGGGTCGAGTTCGACGACGGGCACGGCCTTGTTGTAGGCGTTGCCCTGCGGGTCGAGGCAGATCCAGCCGCTCGCGCCGTTGACCCGGTTGCTGCCGTGCATCCGCCTCCAGCCCTCGGTGACGTCGTCCGTCGAGGGCATCGCCACCTTGTCCGTGGTCTGGTTGCGGATGCCGGCGACGGCGGTGGTGACCGAGTCGTAGGTGACGATCACCCGGCCGTCGCGGAGGTCGGCGGGGCCGATCGCGTCGGGCGCCTTGGTGTCGGGGCTCTTCAGCAGGCCGGCCCTCGGCCCGGCGTACGGAGGAGCCGCTCCCGGCAGGCGCTGCCCGTCAGCTCAGAGGACGATCGGGCGCCACATGGAGACGTACCGCGGGGAGTCCGGGTACGGCTGCATGATCCCCATCTCGGTGTAGCCCCACCGCTCATAGAGGGCCCGGACCTTCGGGTGCTCCTCGTCGACCAGCAGGTTCGAGCGCTCCTCGATCCGGTGGGACAGCAGTTCCTCGTGCAGCGTGCGGGCGGTGCCGGTGCCGCGGTAGTCCTCGCGGACCATGACCTCGCACAGGGCGAACGTCTTGGTGTCGTGCTCGGTGAGGTCGACGCCGGGGACCTTGCTGACGAGGCCGGCCCACTGGTAGTCGGCGGTCCGGGCGAAGCCGTAGGCATAGCCGACCGGTTCGCCGTCGACCTCGCCGAGCGCGCAGCCCCAGCGGGAGGCGGCGGCGTGGCGGTGGAGGCGGTCGGTGAACCGCTCGACGGAGAAGAACGGGTCCGTGGCGGCCTCGGCGGCGTAGATCTCGGCGAACAGGCTAAGCAGCAGCGGCTCGACGGCGGCCAGATTGTCGGCGGTGTGGTAGCTGACGGTCAAGGTCTTGGGCAGGGCGGCCACGTTGCTGCTCCTGTTCCTCATGAGGCGGCGGTGACGGTGTCGTAGCGTGTCACGAAGGCGGCGGCTTCGGGAAGGCTGTACCCGGCCACCTTGTCCTTGACCTCTTCGAGGTGGATGGCCCAGCGCGGGCAGTGCACGGACGGGTAGAGGTCGAGGGCCTGGTCAGCCATGCTGACGGCCTGCTCGACCTGGCCGTCAGCCAGGTAGCACTCCGAGAGGTGGACGGCGGTCGCGAAGCGGTTGCGCCGAAACCCCGGGTCGAGGAACTGCATCGCCTGCTCCTCCTGGTGCGCCGCGCGGTCGGGCTGGCCCAGGTCCATGTACGACATCGCCGCCGCCGCCATCACCTCTCCCGGTCCGACGAAGGCGAGCCAGGGATCAGCCGGAGCGGGACCGACCCGGTCGAGGGCGGTCTCGGCCCGGGCGAGGGCGGTGCCGCACAGGGCGCTCTGCCCGGAGGCGGCGTAGCCGAGCGCCAGGCGGCCGTGCAGGAGAGCGCTGAGGCGGTGGTCGCGATTGTTGCGGGTGGTGTCTAGAGCTCGGCGCGCGATGGTGATGGTCTCGGTCGCCTTCCCGAGTGCCCAGGACTGCCGGGACATGTACGCCCAGATGCGGGCCAGGAGTTGCTTGTCGTCGGCGAGGAGGGCGGCGCGCAGGCCCGCGTCGAAGTTCGTTCCGGCGCGGTCTTGGTCGCCGCTGTCGAATGCAAACCATCCGGCGCTGGCGCGGAGTTGGGCGATGACCTGGTACAGGGCTTTCTCCACGCGGGGCCCGTACAGGCAATTCCGCATGGCCTCCTCGATCTGCTTGACGAATGCCTCGGCAATGGCGGCTAGCTGCTCTCCGCCGTAGAGGTCGTCCACGGCGTGCAGTTGGTCGATGCTCTCCCGGATGCGCTCGACGTCGCTGGCCCCTATGCGCCCGGACGTCGGGAGCGGGGCGAACGCGAAACTGAGCAGGTTGCCGGTGGCGGCGATCATGAAGCTGCGACGGAGCACGTGATCCTCCTTGGCTGTGGTCTCTACCAGCAGCGTAGGGGCTGTGTGGAACCCGGCAAGCTCGCGTGATCTTTTATCCGAAAGGGTGAAGCCCAGCTGATCCGCAGGCAGTCCAAAGACGTCCATGAGGCTGATGAGGTAGTGGTTCTGAGGCAGCGCTGTCCGGCCGGACAGCCACCGGCGGACGTGCCTCCCGGTCGCGTTCCCAGGCCGGCCGAACCGCCTCTCCTCGGCGGTGTTGACCGCCTCCGCCAGATCCTCCGCCGGAAGCTTCGCCTGCTTCATCAAGGCTCTGAGCACTTCGTTCGGTCGGACGGTTGCCATAGGCACTCCTCAGTCCGGTGAGGCGACCCCTCTCGCCCCGCTGCCGTCAACCCCTCGGAAATGTCCCGGGTGCGTGAAGACGACCGCCCCAGAATGGCCTATCCCCGCTTGCGTGACCACCGGTTCACTGAATGTCAGCAGCCGGTCAATCGCATGAACCTCAGCTCTTCCGGCCGGCCGGTCTGCTGCTCCGCGCCTCCGCAACGACGCGGCGGTGCGGCTGCGCCCCAGCACGGAGCCTCACGGTCTCCGCGGCGGCGCGACCACACACCAACGCTGCCGATACCCGGCAGCCACCCCGGAAGGACAGGTCCATGAGCGACGGCAACAACAACCACGCCCACGACGACGGCAACAACCACGACAGCAGCGGCAACCACAACGAGAGCGGCAGCGGCGACGAGTAGCCGGGCCGTACGCATAGGGCCCCCGGGCACACACCCCCTTCACCGGTGCCCGGGGGCCCACCCCCCTTGCGGAAGAGTCAGCGCCCCACCGCCGGCGCGGACGCGTCCCCTCAGGACGTGACGGACCGGCAGCCGGACGGCGGCCAGCTTGAGCATCACCGCGGCCCGGACTTCACAGCGGCGCATCGACCCTGCCGAGCTGCCGTGCCCGCCCTGCCCCCAGACGGTCCGGGCTCGGTGTCCCAGTGTGTCGTCCACAGGAGCACCCCATGCGCACCCCCGCCGCTCTCCTCTACCTTTGCACCACCGAAGACCCGCCCCTCCGCCCGGCCCGCGTCGGCTGCTGCGCGCAGCCGGTCGCCGCCGTCGGTCTGCCCGTCACCACCGGGGCGATCCAGTGATGGCCACCCGCGGTCTCGTCGAGCGGGTGACGCTCGACGCGAGCGCCACCGAGCTGGAGAAGCGGCTGGGAGCCGTTCCTGTCGTGCGGCACGCGCTGACCACCGCGCTGGTGCGCTGGGGCATCGTGGACACAGACCTTGACGATGCGCTGTACGTGGCCGTCGAGCTGGTGACCAACGCGGCTCGGCACAGCCCGCCGGGCATGCACCACGTCTCCCTTCACCTGTCCCCGGAGGGGGACGGCCTCCTCGTGACGGTGCACGACCTGAGCAGGGCACTGCCCTACGTGCCCGACGACGCGAAGGGCAACGCCTTCGCCGAGTCCGGCCGCGGCATGCTGCTGGTCGCCGAGTTGTCCGAGAAGTGGGGCACGGTGAAGACCAAGAGCGGGAAGCGGGTGTGGGCGCGGCTGCGGCTGCAGAAGCCCGCCGTGGTGCCGCTCCTGAGGTGCGCCGATGAGCATGCCGTCCGGCGCGACGTCGTCGCCCCGGCTCCGGCCGTCCGCCTGACCCGGCTCTGCCTGGTCAGGCAGCCGCAGACCACCACGTAGATGGCTTGCTGTGTCTCGCGAGCCGGCGGTCCGCTGGCTGCGCTCTCGACCCCTCCCCGGCCTGACGACGGCGTCAGGCCGGGGAGGTTCGGCCCTACATGGCCGCATCCCCCCCTCAAACGCCTGTGAGTACCCGGAGGACATCGTGTCTGGCAACGGCTCTGTTGACGCGGCGGCGGTGGCGCCGCCGGCTGCTGATCTCAGCGGCCCAACTGAATCGGGCGGAGGCCTGAGGGGCCACCTGGTGACCGGCGCGGAGCGCGAGGCAGCGGTGGCCCAGTGGCTCATCTGCGCCGTGCAGACGCAGGAGCGCCGCGCGGTCTGGCAGGACTGGACCCGGCACGGCGCCGCGCTGATGCCGTGCGGCGTCCTCTTCTCCGGGGTGAAGATCCCGGCGAGGACGGTGACGGCGGCTGCCGCCGGGGAGGACGTGGACGCGTACCTCGCGCGTGTCATCCAGGGGCCGGTGATCTGCACGCAGAACGGTCGGTCGTACGTGGCGCTGGTCGGGCCGAGCGTGGCCCGGCGGTGGAGGGTGCCCGGGGTCAGCGTGCTCGGCGACGGAGCGCTCCTCGGTGTCCCGCGGCCGTCGCTGTACCGGGCCTCCGGGGCGGTGGCGCACTGGTCGGTACCGTTCGACTCGCCCGGCGTGCTGTGCATGGGGCCGGACGTGGAGCACGTCGTGGAGGCGGGCAGGCGGGGAGGGCCGGCCTGTGATTGACACCGGGTACCCGTTGGACGTGAAGGGCGCCGAGGCGGCGGTCCGGGCGGCGGACGAGGTCGGGCTGTCCGCCGCGGTGGGTGGCTCGGTGGACTTCATCGCGCTCATTCCGCTCCATGAGGAGCTGACTGGCCATCTGCTGCTGCTCCTGGCGGCGGTGGAGGGGCTGTATCGGGATCAGCCGGGGCGCTCGCGGATGGGGCAAGTCGTCGAGGGGGTGGCGCGGCTGGCCGGCGGGCTCGTGGCCCGACCGGGCATCGGCCAGTTGAACGAGGTCCTGGTGGTTGCGGGTGTCTGCAAGCTGCTGCTCGTGCTGCACCAGATCCACCCGCAGGCCGCTCCCGTTCTGGAGGCCCTTTCGTGATCGCAGATCTGTCCATGAACGACGCGATGCGGTGGCTGAACAAGGAACTCGCCACAGCGGGGTTCCGGGCCTGGGAGGTCGTCAAGGACGGCCGCTACAGGCAGGTCACCGAGGGCACTGGCTGGTGTCAGGCGGCCGGTGTTTGGCCGGAGTGCTGGCCGCCCGGCGTGCTCGGGTGCCTGCGCGTCATCTGGACCCCCGACCCGGCGTACCAGCGTGACGACAGGACCGGTCGCATCCCGGCCGGCGCCGCCGAGCACTGGCAAGAGTCCACCGGGGCGCTGCTCGCGGCGGTTCGGGCGCTCGGCCTCGGCGCGGCGCTGACCGGGCCGCACCGGACCCCGGAGCGGTTCACCTCTGCGGAACTCCTCGTGTGGGAGCCGGGCCTCGAAACCCCGGCGGAGTGGCCACCACCCGGTGCCTGGGAGGGCGTCCCCCCGACGCGGCCCAACTGGGTAGACGGCTGGCACCGATGGGGCTCCGATCCCCGGGAGGAGCTGGCATGGGCGCTGCGGCAGGTTCGTAAGGCGCGCAAGGCGGAGGGGCGGCGGACCATCGGCAAGGTGTCGGCCGGCGACCTCGACGGCGTCCTGTGGCCGCCCGGCGCACACGCCCGCGCCCGCGTGCTCTGGCACCCGGAGCCGCCCCACGAGCGAGGCGCTGGCGGGCTGCTGCCGGAGGCCGCCGCGACGCACTGGCACGACGGTATCGCCCAGCTCCGAGACGACCTGACCTCGCTCGGCTACCAGAGCCGCACCGCGTGGGGCCACCGCGCGGCCAGGCGGACCAACTTCGCCGTCGTGCTGGCCTGGCGCGGCGCGCTGCCGGCCGCACGGACGTGAAGGACTACCTGATCCGCACCAAGTGAAGTGGAGTTCAGCGTGATCGCACCCGCCGTGTTCCCCACGTTCCAGCACGCCTACGCCGCCGTCCTGCGGCACGTCACCGAGAACCACGAGCACGTCAACACCGCTCGGGGCAACGACAGTCACGAGATCATCGGCGCGGCCTTCCGGCTCACCGACCCCCGCCGGCGCGCCCTGTACCTGACGAGCCGGCCGGTCAACCCCGTGTACCACTACGCGGAGGCGCTCTGGTACCTGGGCGGCCTGCGGAACCTCGACCTGATCGGGCACTACGCCTCGCGCCGCCGGGCGGACTCGCGCGACGGGACGACGATCGAGGGTTCGTCCTACGGGGCGCGGATCTTCGCCCCCCGGTCGGACGGCACCCCGTCCGCGTTTGACCGCGCGCTGGAACTGCTGCGGGCCGAGAAGGACAGCAAGCGCGCGTACCTGCCGGTGTTCCAGGCCGGCGACCTGGACGAGATCGGTCACCCCGATCTCCCGTGCCTGGCCGGGCTCCACCTGCTGGCCCGTGACGGCTACCTGCACATGGTCACCTACATGCGCGCGAACGACGCCAACCGCGGCATGGTCTGCGACGTCTACTCCTTCACCCTGATCCAGGAGTTCGCCGCCGTCCTGCTCGGCCTGCGCCTGGGCGACTACACCCACCACGTCGGGTCCATGCACGTCGGCGTCCGGGACCTGGAGCGCGCTGGCAAGGTGCTGGAGGAGACGGCGGCCAGCGGCCCCACGGCCGTGCCGCTGTTCCCGGGCCCGGTGATGCCCGCCGGCACCACGTGGAAGCACATCCGGACCGTGCTGGAGCACGAGGAGCTGTTGCGCACCAACCGGGTCCAGTACACCCCGGCCGACGTCGCCGGGCTGGACCTGCCGCTGTACTGGCAGCGGGTGCTGCTGCTCTTCGAGGCGCACCGCCAGATCGTCAACTGCCCGGAGGACCTGGTCGATCAGCAGACCCTCGACGCGCTGGAGTCCGGGGCCCGCTGGCAGCTTGAACGCCGCTGGCCCACCCGGGTCGCCACCGGGGAGATCGCGTGAGGCAGAACCCGCTGCACGGCGTGGACTGGTCGCGCTGGAGCGTGGTCCTCCTCAAGCCGGACTGCCTGCACCGGGGTCTGGCCGATGAGGTGCTGGCCCGGCTGGAGCCGGCCGCCCAGGTTGTGCACCGGCGCCGGGTCGTCGTCGCCGACTGGCAGATCCACGTCCACTACTGGGACCTGCTGGTCGACCGGGACCTGTTCGAGGTGGACGTGCCCGGCTGCCTGCGCACCACCTACGTGGGGCAGCACGTCGAGGTGGCGCTCGCCTACGGCGCCCCAGGCGTCCCTGAGCGGCTGCGCGGCCTCCTCGGGCACTTCGATCCGACCCAGGCCGAGCCGGGCACCATCCGCGCCGACCTGGGCACCGACAGCCTCACCGCCGCCCGCGCCGAGCGGCGTCTGGTGGAGAACCTGATCCACACCTCCGACCACCCCCGTGCCGCGCGGCGGGACTTCGGGACGTGGTTCGGCGCCGGCCAGCACCAGCTACTGGAGATCAAGGAGGATCACCGATGACGACCGCCACCCCGAGGGCCCGGCGCCCGCTGCCCCTGCTGACCAGCGGGCAGATCGCGGGGCTCAGGCCCGAGCTCGCCGAGGTCATCGAGTACCGCAAGTCCGGGCTGTCGCTCAACCACATCGTGGGCTGCCCGCTGGACTGCGGGTACTGCGTGCGCCACCTGTTCGACAACTTCGAGCTCAAGACGCCCAGGCGGCTGATGAGCGACGAGGCCGCGGTGGAGCTGCTGACCGGGCACCGCTACTTCCGGCCCCACCGCACGCCGATCCAGATCTTCAACAGGGCGACGGACCCCATGCTCCCCGTGGTCAAGCCGCACACGTTCAACACGCTGCGGCTGCTGGACGAGAAGGGCCTGACCAACCACGTCCTGGTCATCACCAGGTGGCGTGTCGACCCCGAGGACTGCGAGGTCCTGAACAGCGTCCACAACATCCGGTTGACGGTGCTGGTCACCCACTCCGGCATCGACCACCCGGGAATCGAGCCGGTGGACTCGGCCACCGCCGCCGCCAGCCTCCAGACGCTTCACCGGCACGCCGAGCGCTACCGCACGGTGCTGTACTGGCGGCCGATCGTGCCGGGCCTCAACGACTCCGACGCGCACATCCAGCGGGCCCTGGAGCTGTCGAGGCACGCCGACGCAACGGTGTTCACCGGGCTGTTCTTCCGCAACGAGATCGCCCAGTACTACGCCGACCACGGCCTGCCGATGCCGTACGAGGACACCGCCCGCCGCAAGATCATGCCGGAGGAGTCCGAGCAGCGCATCCTCGCCGCCTTCCGTCGGCCCGACGACCAGGGCGAGCCGTACGGGCCCCTGTTCCGCAAGACCAGCTGCGGCGTCGCCTACGCCCACAAGGTGCCCGACTACAACGGCCACTACGGCATCCGGGAGTTGTGCGACATCTGCCCGGTGGCGCAGCTGGGCCTGTGCCGCGACGCCTGGCAGGCCCCCCGCCTGGAGGAAGCCACCGAGGCCGCCCGTGCTCTCGGGGCGACCGGGGACGTTGAGGTGAACGAACGCGCCATCATCGTCTCGGGCTTGAACGAGCCGCCGCGCTACTACATGCAGCACGGCTTCGGCTATCAGGTCCACGACCGTGACAAGCCGCACCACCACCGCCGGCACGGCCGAGCTGAAATCGGCTGGACCGACCCGAAGTAAGGAGCCCTGATGGACTTCGGCACCTGGCCCCCCGTCCTCGTCGTGGACGTCGAAGGCAACGGCGAACAGCCGCCGGACCTGGTGGAGGTCGCCGCGATTCCCGTGATCGGCGGGAGCCCGGTGCCGAAGTTCACGCGCTCCACCCTGATCCGCCCGCCCCGCCTGATCACCCCGTTCGCTCGGCGGGTGCACGGGATCCGCAACCAGGACGTCGCTCAGGTGCCGACCTGGGAGCAGGTCGGCCCCAAGGTGTACGCCGACCTGGAGGGCGCGTGGATCTGCGCGCACAACGCTCACGTGGACTACGGCGTGCTGCTGCGGCACATGCCCACCTGGAAGCCGGCCGGGGTACTGGACACCCTGCGGCTCGCCCGCGCGACCTACCCGAAGGCCGGCCGGTACAGCCTCGACGCGCTGATCGAGCTGACCGGCCTGGACTTGGCGTCCGTTCCAGGCCAGCGCCACCGGGCCGCCTACGACGCCCACGCGACCGCGCTGCTGCTGATCGCCCTCGCCGGGCACTACGACACCTGGGACGCGCTGCTCACCGCCGCCGTCCCGCCCGGGATGCCCGGCGCCCCCTTGCCCGCCCCACCCAAATCCGAGGAACAGACACTGTGGTGACACCGCTTCGCCTCTACATCGCCGGGACGCACTCGACCGGCAAGACCACCCTCGCCAGGCGCATCGAGATGGAGTTGCGCGCTACCGGCATCACCGTCGCCCGCACCGGCGGCTTCGCCAAGCGGGCCGCCGAACTCGGTTTCCCGAAGATGACCCGGCACACCGACCGGTCCACCGCCTGGATCATCAACGCCACCTCCAACGCCGCCCTGGAGGCCGAGCTCACCGCGGACGTGGTGATCGTGGACCGCACCCCCTTCGACGCCCTCGCGTACTACCTGGCCGCGGTTCAGCACCGGAACGAGGACACCGACCCCGAGGCGCTGTCCCGCCTGACCGGCCTGGCTCAGCTGGCCTGCCCCCGCCCGCTGGTGTACCTCGCCACCCTCCTCGACCCGGCGTTGCCGCTGGCTGAGCACCCGGGCAAGGACCCCGATTGGGCGGATGCCGCGTTCCGCGAGGCCGTGGACGAACAGCTGCACCGGGCCCTCGGCGCCTACGCCGTGCCGCACGTTCCGGTGCCCAGTGATGGGCACGCCGCCGCCGTCGAGGTGGCAGTCGAGACGATAACCGCTTCCTGGGCGGCTGCCGCGTGAACACGATCACGATCGCGGGCAAGAAGGTCCCGCGCCTGGGCCTGGGCACCATGCGCCTGACCGGCCCCGGCACCTGGGGCGAGCCGGCCGACATGGTCGGCGGAACCGCGCTGCTGCGCGAGGCCGTTCACAACCTCGGCATCCTGCACATCGACACCGCCGACGCCTACGGCCCGCACACCGTCGAAGAGCTGATCCGCCGAGCGCTGCACCCGTACCCCGAGGAGCTGCTGCTGGCCACGAAGGTTGGCATGGTGCGGCCCGCGCCGAACGTCTGGCGCCCGCTGGGCCGTCCCGAGTACCTGCGCGCCGCCGCCGAGGCGTCCCTGCGTCGGCTCGGCAACGAGCGGATCGACCTGTGCTACCTGCACCGGGTGGACCCCGCGGTGCCGCTGGCCGATCAGGTCGGCGAGCTTGAGGACCTGAGGACCGAAGGCAAGATCGGCGCCATCGGCCTGTCCAAGGTGACCCCCGAACAGATCCGCGAGGCCGCCGCCCTGGTGACGGTCGCCGCCGTGCAGAACTGCCTGAACGCCGCCGAGCCGGACGATCCGGCGCTCGCGTACTGTCTGGCCAACGGAACTCCGTACGTGCCGTACCGGCCGTTGAACGCGGGTCTGCTGCCCGACCCGACGGCGGCCCTGCGATGGCTGCTGGACCTCGACCCGCTGGTGGCGCCGATCCCTGGCACCGCCAACCCCGCCCACCTGCGCGCGCTCTTCGCGCCCGCGACCTGAGCGGCAGGCACGCGATGTCGAAGCCCTGGATGCCCCGCGAGGAGTTCGTCGAGACGCTGCCACGCGCCCTGCACGGCTGCGGTGTGCTGCTCTTCGACCCGAACGGGAAGCTGCTGCTCCTGCACGACTCCTACAGTGCCGGCCGGGCCGCCCAGGGCTGGCCGCAGCGCTGGTGGGCGCCGGGTGGCCTTCTTGACGACGGTGAAGCCCCCGAGCAGGCGGCGCGGCGAGAGGTTCTGGAGGAAGCCGGCCTGCTGCTGGACGGTTCGCTGGTCCCGGTCGGCGTGGACTTCCTCCCGCCGGCCGAGGGCTGGCCGCCGGTGAGCACCTACTTCTTCGGTGCCGCTCCCCTGACCTGGGAGCAGGTGGACTCGGTCGTGCTGTCCGAGGCGCACGACGAGCACCGGTTCCTTCAACTCGCCGACTGGGAGAACGAGGTGTCTGCCACCATGCACGCGCGCCTGACCGCGCTGGTCACTGCCTTCGCGAACGAGCAGCAGGTCGTCCTGCACTGTGGCAGGCCGATGTGACCTGGAAGCAGCACGCCCGCGCGACGGTCCTGACCGGCCCGCGCATGGCCGTCCACCTGGACCAGGTCAGCCGGCCGGACGGGACGTTGGGGGAGGTGTGGGTCACCGAGCAGCCCGACGGGGCCCTGATCGTCCCCCTGGACGACCGCGGCCGGGTCGGCATGGTCCGCTCCGTCACGTACGTCCACGGTGAGGTCGTCACCCCGCCAGGAGGGACCGTCGAGCCCGGCGAGAGCCCCGAGGACGCCGGGCGGCGGGAACTCCACGAGGAGGCCGGGATCACCGCCCGGGACTGGACGGCGCTGGGCAGCGTCGCCCTGATGACCCGTAACACCGCGCGCCTGCACGTCTTCCTGGCGCGCGACCTGGCCCTCGGCGAGCAGCAGCTGACCGCCTCGGAGTTCGGCATGACCTTGGAGTGGTGGGGCCTGCCGGAAGCGGTGAAGGCGGCGTGCGACGGCCGGCTGACCCTGGTCGGCGCGTCGCTCGGCATCCTCGTGGCCGCCCGCTACCTAGAGACCGAGTAGGAGAGGGGACGCTCGTGTGCACGGCCTTCGTCAGCATCGACCCTGGCTCGTCGGTGCCGGTCCTCCTGCTCGCCGTCCGGGACGAGTACACCGACCGCCAGTGGCTGCCGCCCGGCCGCCACTGGCCCTCACGGCCCGCCGTCACCGGCGGCCTGGACCTGGAGGCGGGCGGAACCTGGCTCGCCATCCACCAGGGCGACGGCGGGCCGGTGGCGGCCTGCCTGCTTAACGGCTTCGGCCCGCGCCTTCCCTGGCAGCGGCGGCTGTCCCGGGGCGAGATCCCGCTGATCGCCGCGAGCGGTCAACGGATCGACCGATTGGAGCGCTACGACCCGTTCCACCTGATCCTGGCCCGCCCCGGCAGCGTTCGGCTTCTCAGCTGGAGCGGCAGCACCCTGGAGGATCGCGAGCTGCCCGCTGGTCTGAGCGCCGTACACAACGACGGCCTGGCCGGCCGGGCAGTTGCCAGCGGCTGCCCAGCGCACATCCGCGCCACGATGGCCGCCCGCACCGCGCACTTCCGCGCCCGGCTACAAGCCGTCGCGCGCCCTGAACCGGCGGCGGGCTCGTCGGACGCCGCGTGGGGTGAGTGGCTGCCGATCGTGTGCGGCGACGGTCTGCCGGCCGACGACCCGGCGGCCCTGGTACGCCGTCTTGAGGCGCCGGGCGGGCGCGTCTGGGGCTCCGTGTCGCTCTCCATGGTCGCCCTCGCACACAGGCAGGTGCGCTACGACTTCGGAGCTGTCTCCACTGCCGGTCCTTTGCCCCGGATCGTTCTGGAGTCAGTGCCGATGCCTGCGGTGAGGGCGGCTGCCGCGGGCTGAGCACAGCACTTGCAGGGGCATTGGGGCCTCGTCGGGGCCGCTGCGTTTGTGGTCGGCGTAGTGCCGGCCCTGTTCCGAGAGCATGGGGAGAGGCGGATGGAAGACGAGCTGTGGGGGCGGGTCGGGAAGTTGCGGACCTGGCTGGACGACCAGGCGGACGAGGTGCCGGTCGCGGACGTGCGGCTGCTGCGCATCCTCAAGATCGGTGAGGAGTTCGGGGAGGCCTCGGAGGCCGTACACGGGGCCCTTGGGGCGAACCCCCGCAAGGGGCGCTCGCACACCTGGGGGGACGTCGAGTCGGAGCTGGCGGACGTCATCGTGACCGCGATGGTTGCGCTCGACACGATCTCGGGTGATGGCCGGGCGGTGCTTGCGGAGCGGCTGCGGTACCTCGTGGAGAGGGTCGGTCTCGAGAAGCACGCGGAGGTCGGCTGAGCGCCCTGAGTCCGGCGGCACCGGCGGCGGGCCGAGGTACCAACTTCCGTGTCGCGACGGGCTGCGGGGGCCTCGGTCATGAGGGTTCTGACCGTGGGCGCACTAGCCCTTTAGGGTGATTGACGGTCCATCACCTATCCGGGTGGACGGAGCTGGTACAGGGTATTGGTACCCGCAGCATTTCAGCCAAGATCAAGAGTCTCGCGCAGATTGCCGAGACAGGATAGGTTGCGGCAACGAACTGCCTGATGTCCATGCTCCGCAAGCTGGGCAGACGAGGACTTCTGGCGCCCGGAGTTCTGCTCGCCGGAGCCGGACTCGACCCGCTACCAGGTCGAACACGCCCTCGACGTCGCCGGGGCCCGGGCGGACCGTCCCCTGTTCCTGTTCGTCAACGTCTCGGCGACGCACGTCCCGCACGGCCACTACCTCGGCGACAGCTCCGACTCCTGGCAATCGCAGGCCGCCGCCCTCGCGTACGCCGACGAGCACCTGGGCGACCTGGTCGACGGCCTGACCAGCGACAGGAGGTGGTTGGTCGTCCTGTGTGCCGACCACGGGGACGCCTTCGGTGAGGACGGCTACCACGGGCGCGGGATCATCCACCCGACGGTGACGAACGTGCCGTTCGCCTGCATGGTGGTCTGACCGCGGCTTAACCTCCGTGCATGACCAACACGCAGTTGCCCACCCGGGACGCGGCCGTGATCGTGGCCCGTGACTCCAACGGCCTGGTCGCCGTGCTGACCGCGCCGTTCCCCCTGCACGGTGGCGAGTACCTGTTCCTGCCAGGAGGGCGCCAGGAGGGCGACGAGAGCCCGGAGAAGTGCGCGCGGCGCGAGCTACGCGAAGAGGCCGGGATCACCGCCGCGACCTGGCGCCCGCTCGGGTCGTACGCCATCGTGCCGGGCTCGACGGCGCGCCTGCACCTCTTCGAGGCCCGGGACCTCACCCTCGGCCCCCAGGAGCTGGCGCCCGGGGAGGACGGCTTCAAGCTGATGTGGTGGCCGATGGAGGACGCCCTCGCCGCAGTCGGCGAAGGGCGGTTCCTCCTCCAGGGCGGCCCCCTCGCGCTGCTCCTCGCCGACCGGCAGCCGTCCGCAGCCTGACGGGCAAGGCTGGCGGACGTCATCGTGACCGCTATGGTCGCGCTCGACACGATCTCGGGTGACGGCCGGAGGGTGCGCGCGGAACGGCTGCACCACCTCACGGTGAGGGTCGGCCTGGAGCCCGCCGAGGCGAGCTGAGCACCCCGAATCCGGCACACCTATCTGGGCGGGCGGGGCCGGTGCAGGGTGTCGGTACCCGCAGCATTTCAGCCAAGGTCAAGAGTCTCGCGCAGATCGCCGAGACGGGGTAGGTTGCGGCCACGAACTTCTGATGTCCATGCTCCGCAAGCTGGACAGACGGGGGCGTGGAGGGCCCGGCAGGGTGACCGCCGGGCCCTCCGTGTGTCCGGGTTCGGGCGGTGCGCCGGCGCACTCGACCAGCAGGGGGGTGCCCGGCGGGATGCGCAGCCGGGTGCCGTTGCCCGGCTCGGGCCCCGTCAGTTCGAGGCCGACCAGCGCGGGAACGACGGCCTCGAACACGGCCATGCGTCCGTCCAGAAGCACGCGACCCCCCAGTCGTCCGGCGCGGCGGGAGTGCGCCGCGCCGGATGGAGAATAGGCGAGCCGGTCGGTGCGTCACAGGTGTATCGCCGGAGACGGGGCCTCGGTTGCCGATTCGTGACGTGCCGTCAGAGTTGCTGCGGGGGGCCGGTCGGGGGTCAGCCGGCCGGGCCGGTCCAGATGACGTCCTTGTACTCCGTGCCCATGGTGTGGTCGAACCGGACGGAGAACGGGTCGCCCGCGCCGGCCGGCAGGGCGTACGCGGTCAGCCCGGCGGCCTCCTCGCCCGGGGCCAGGGACTTGGCGAGGATCTTCATCCGTCCGCTGCCGTCGATCAGGGTGAAGACGAGGTTGCCCTTGGCGTCCCGGACGGTGGGCAGCCCCGAACCGAGGAGCGAGACCTCCGCTGGCCCGGTGTTGACGACGGTGATCCTCACCTGGACGATCGTGGCGTCCTTGGGGGTCTCGCCCACGCCCCCGCGCGGGACGTACGGCTCCGGCGCGGCCATCGTGACCTTCAGCCCGTCCGGGTAGGTGTAGGACTGGCCGAACGACAGGCGCCGGGCCCGCTCGTCCGCGGCCCGCTTCTCCTGCTCGGCCGCGAGCCGCTGGCGCTCGGCCTCGATCCGCGCCTTCTCCTTGGCCGCCCGCTCCTCGGCGGCCTTGGTCGCGGTCTCGAAGCGGATGCGCGCGGCCTCCGCCTGCGCCTTCTGCTCCCGGTGGACCTCCTGCACCCGGTTCACGACGAACACGCCGGTGCCGACCGAGACCAGCAGGCCGGTGACGCCCAGGACCACGCCCGCCAGGGCCATCGCCCGGTTGGCCGCCAGGCCCTTGCGCACGTGGCCCAGGGCGATCACGCCGAAGACCACGGCCAGCAGGGCGGGCAGCCAGGACAGCCAGAACAGGATGATGGTCAGGCCGAGCACGACGCCGACGATCCCGAGCACCATGGCCGCGATGCCCAGGCCGTTGCGGGGCTGCGGCGCGGGCGCCGGCATCGCGTAGGGCGGCCAGTACGGGGCGCCGGGTGCCTGGCCGGGGGCCTGACCCGGTATCTGCCCGGGGCCCGCGGCGGGGGCGGGGCCGAAGCCGGGGACCGTGGGGGCCGCGTCCCGGCCCTGGCCCGGCGGCGCCCACGGGTCGGCGGCGGCCGGCTCCTCGGCAGGCCGCGGGCTGCTGTCGGGCGGGACGGGAACGGTCATGCGGAATCCTTCGGGAACGGTGGGATGTCGGGCGGGCCGCTGCCCGGCCCCGGGTCGGGGGCCTCCTGCCCGGCTCCCCGACGGCAGCGGCCCGGCCCCACGCGTCACCCCCTGGGACGGGACGCCGGCCGGGCCGGCGAGTGATCAAGATATACAGGTGCCGGGCCGCGGCCTCCCCCCGGGTACCCGGTGGGCGCCCGGTGGTGTGGGCGGGGCGCGGCGCGGGGACGGTCGCGGTGTGACGGGCAGTCCGGAGAGTGTGTTGGTCGTGGTGCGGGGTCCGAGCGGCGCCGGGAAGTCCAGCGTCACCGCTCGGCTGCGGGCCGCCTACGGGCGGGGCCTCGCCGTCGTCGGGCAGGACCTGCTGCGGCGTACCGTGCTGCGGGAGCGGGACGTCCCGGGCGGGGCGAACATCGGGCTGATCGACCTGGTCGCGCGGCACGCCCTCGACCACGGCTTCCACACGGTCGTCGAGGGCATCCTCGCCGCCGAGCGCTACGGGCCGATGCTGGCCCGGCTCGTCGCCGACCACCGGGGCCGCAGCTTCCTGTACTACCTCGACGTGGACTTCGACGAGACCGTGCGCCGGCACGCCACCCGCCCCCAGGCCGCCGAGTTCTCCCCCGAGGACATGGCCGACTGGTACCGGCCCCACGACCTGCTCCCCGACGGTCTCGAACGGGTCGTCGGCCGGCACAGCGGCCTGGAGGAGACGGTCGGGCGGATCCTCGCCGACACCGGCCTCGCCCCGGCCGGTTGGACGCCCCGGCCCTGAGGGGCCGCGGCCGGCGCGCGGGCTTCACCCAGGGCGGAACCCCGTGCTCTTCCCCCGGGGCGTCAAGTACCTAGGGTGTGAGGGGTGAGCACCCATGCGCCGAACGAAGCCCGCGTCATCCCCCTGCGCCCGCAGGCGCAGCCGCCCGCGTCCGGCGGGCCGTCCCGTCCCCCGCACCCGGCGCCCGTACGGCGGGAGCCGCTGTGGCGCGACGTCGTCGGCGACGTGCTGCGGCGCGAACGGCTCGCCCAGGAGCGCACGTTGAAGGACGTCGCGGAGGCGGCCCGGATCTCGATGCCGTACCTGTCGGAGCTGGAGCGCGGGCGCAAGGAGGCCTCCTCCGAGGTGCTCGCGGCCGCCGCCCGGGCCCTCGGCCTCGGCCTCGGCGACCTGCTCTCGCTCGCCCAGGACGAGCTGGCCCGCTACGCCGCCGCCCCGAGCCGCACGGGCCGGGGCCGCGCCCCGTCCACGGGCCGGTACGACGGGCTCTGCCTCGTCGCCTGACCGCTCGCGCCCGCCCGGCTCTTCGGCCGGGCGGGCGGGAACTGGGCGCTCAGCCGGGGAGGGCCGGGAGGCGGTCCAGGGTGATGCCGAAGCGGGTGCGGTAGGCGGCGAGGGCCTCGTCGTCGGTGAGGGTCCGTTCGGTGCGTTCGCCGGCCGGGGTGGTGGTGATGAGGCGGTTGCCGCTGAGGGTCGCCCGGCCGCCGTCCGCGGTGAGCAGTGTGCAGGTCGTGGAGCGGGTGAAGTGGGAGTCCGGTGAGGTGGTCTGCCACCGGCAGGTCGGGGCGAAGTCGGCGAGTTCGTACGGGCGCGGGCCCAGGCGGTACTGGGGCGTGCCGTCCCGTAGGACGTCCAGGTCGCCGTCCGTGCCGGTCGGGGTGAGGGTGAACGCGCCCTCGGCGTCGGCCTGTTCGCCGCGCTCGTCGAGGCGCAGCGGGTGGTGGCTGAAGCGGCCGAAGCCGACGTCGGCCAGCCACGGTTCGTCGAGGTCCACCCGCAGGGCGAGGTGGTCGAAGGGCGGGCCGAGCCGTTCGCCGTCGAAGACGCGGGCGGCGAGCAGGCCGACCCGGTAGCCGAGCGAGGTGAGCAACTGCGCGAAGGCGCCGTTGAGTTCGTAGCAGAAGCCGCCGCGGCGGCGGGTGACGACCTTGGCCAGCAGGGCGGCGGGGTCGAGGACGATGCTCTCGCCGAGGTGGATGTCCAGGTTCTCGAACGGGACGGTGCGCAGGTGCGCGAGCTGGAGCCGGGCGAGCGCGTGCGGGGAGGGGGCGCCGGGGTCGGGCAGGCCGATGCGGTCGAGGTAGGCGTCCCGCTGGGCGGCGGTGAGGCCGTCGGCGGGGCCGTCGGACGGCTGCTCGGGGTGCGGCACGTGATCCATCGGGCCATTCCACCCGGGAGGCCGGGCGCGGGGCCATCGGCTTTTGGTCCTACGCCCCCGGGTTCCCGCGCGCCCGGGGTTCTTACACGCCTTTGCCGTCACTCTGCCGAACGGCTGACGGGCGCCCGGCAGAGTCGTGCCCACACCGACCGCAGGACGTACGGAGGACACCGCGATGACGACGAGCACGGCGAGGGGCACGGCCACCGGGGCGAACGGCGCGAGCGCGAACGGCGCGGACACGGGCGGCGCGGGGCGGCGGGCCCGGCGGGGCGCCCTGGCCGCCGCGGCCCTGGCGGTACTGGCGACGGCGCTGCCGCTCGCCACCGCCCCGCCCGCGCAGGCCTCCGCCGCCGGGGCGCCGGGCCGGCCCGCGTGGTGCCCGGCCGTCCCCGGCCACCAGGTCGACTGCACGACCATGCGCCGGCCCCTGGTGACGGGCGAGCCGCGCCTGGGCGGCGTCGACGTGAGCTACGCGGTGGTGCGCCACAGCCGCCCCGGTCCGGCCCTGGGCACCGTCGCCCTCAACCCCGGCGGCCCCGGCGAGACCCTGATCGACCGCGCCGAGCAGGTGGCCGGTGCACTGCGGGGGGTGCTGGACGACTACGACGTGCTCCTGCTGGACCCGCGTGGCACCGGCCGCTCCGGCCGGCTGCCCTGCGACGTCACCGAGGCCGAGTACCGCTGGGCCCCGCGCCCCGAACAGCGCGAGCTCGTCGCCGAGTGCGCCGAGGAACTCGGCCCGCGCGCCCGCGGCTACACCAGCGCCGCCACCGCCGACGACATCGACGCCGCCCGCGAGCGCCTGGGCGCCCCCAGGCTGGTGCTGTACGGCATGTCCTACGGCACCTACCTGATGCCGGTCTACGCCGACCGCCATCCCGAGCGGGTCGAGAAGATGGTGCTCTCCGGCGCCTACCCGGTCGCCTTCGACTCCCTGGCCCGGCCCGGCGCCCAGCAGGTCTCCCTGACGCTGCGCCGGATCTGCGAGCGCAGCGGCGCCTGCGACCCGGACACCGCGGTGCACGACCTCGCCGCCGTCGCCGAGCGGCTGCGCGCCCGCCCGCTGAAGGTGACCGCCGAGGCCGGCGGCGAGCGGCGCACCGTGCTGTTCACCGAGGACAAGCTCGCCGACCTGATGTACGAGCCGGCCACCCGCGGCATCGGCCTGCACCCCGGGGAGTCCGGGCTGCTCGGCGCCCTGCCCGCCGCCCTGCACGCCTTCGCCGCGGGCGACGAGGGGCCGCTGTCCGCCCTGGTGCGCGGCGAGATGGAGGGCACCGGCACCGAGGACCAGGCCTCCTTCCTGGCCGTCACCTGCAACGACTACGTCCGCGCCTGGGACCCGGAGGCCCCGGTGCCGGAGCGCCGCCGCCAGTACCGCGCCGCCCTGGCCGCCGCCGACCCGGCCGACTTCGGGGCCTTCAGCCCCGAGGGCTGGGCCGCGGGCCAGACCGACGGCGGGGACAACTGCCTGAACTGGCCGCGCCGGGGTACCGCCCGCCCGCAGCCGACCGACCTGGGGAACCTGCCCGACGTGCCCGTCCTGGTGCTCTCCGGGGACCTCGACACCAACACCCCCGAGGTCAACTCCCGCCTGTCGGCGGCCCAGTTCCGCCACAGCGCGTTCGTCTCGGTACCCAACAGCGGACACCTCCCGGAGATGGAGTCCACCAGCTGCGCCCTGGAGATCTCCAGCGGCTTCATCCGCACCGGCGAGGTCGGCGACACCTCCTGCCTGGCCCAGGTCCCGCCGGTCGCGGTCGTCCCGGTCCCCCGCTGACGCGTCGTCGGCAGCCCCCGACCGGCCTGACCACGCCCGCCACCAGCGAGGATGACACCATGACAGATCCCACCGCCGACGCCCGGCGCACCGTCCTGGTCGTCGAGGACGACCCCGGTGTCCGCGCCACCCTCGACCACCTGCTGCGCTTCGAGGGCTACCGGGTGCTCACCACCGCCGACGGCCAGGAGGCGCTGGAGCTCCTGGAGCACCGGCGCCCCGACCTCGCGGTGGTGGACGTGGTCATGCCCCGCCTCGACGGCCTCGCGCTGTGCCGGATGCTGCGCCGGCGCGGCGACCGCCTGCCCGTCCTCGTCCTCACCGCCCGCCACCAGCTCGGCGACCGGGTCGCCGGGCTGGACGCGGGCGCCGACGACTACCTCGCCAAGCCCTTCGCCACCGAGGAGCTGCTGGCCCGCATCCGCGCCCTGCTGCGCCGCACCGAGCCGCTCGACGCCGGGGACGGCGAGGACACCGGGCTCGTCCTCGCCGACCTCGCCCTGGACCCGGCCGCCCGGCTGGCCCACCGCGGCGGGCGCCGGCTCGACCTGACCAAGACCGAGTTCGACCTGCTGGAGCTGCTGCTGCGCAACCAGGGCACCGTCCTGACCCGCCACCGGATCTACGAGCGCATCTGGGGCTACGACTTCGACACCGACTCGCGCTCGCTCGACGTGTACGTCGGCTACCTGCGCCGCAAGACCGAGGAGCACGGCGCGCCCCGGCTGATCCACACCGTGCGCAACGTCGGCTACACCGCCCGGACCGCCTGATGCTGCGCACCCGCATCGGCCTGGTGGTCCTCGCCTCCGTCCTGCTGGCGATCGCCGTGCCCGTCACCGCCGCCTACCGCGGCGTCAGCACCCTGGTCTCCGACCAGCTCGACCGGAGCCTGCGGGACCGGGCCGAGACCGTGCTCGCCGCCCTGGACCTCGGCCGACTGCCGCCCGCCCGGCCCGACACCGTCGAACAGCTGCTGCCCGCCGACGGCACCGCCCGGCCGCTGGCCCCGGGCGGCGGGCCGGCGCTGCCGGTCTCCGAGCGGGCCCTGGAGGTGGCCCGCACCGGGCAGGGCTCCCACCAGGAGGACGCCACCGTCGACGGCACCCCCTACGGCGTCCTCACCCAGGCCCGCCCCGACGGGCAGGGCGCGGTGATGGTCGGCCAGACCTACGCCGGGGTCACCGAGGTCGACGACGCGTTCCTGCGGCGGATCACCGTCACCAGCGTGGCGGCCGCCGCCGCCTGCGCCCTGCTCAGCTGGCTCGTCCTCGGCCGCATCCTGCGCCCGGTGCGGCGCCTGGCCCGCGCCGCCGAGCACATCACCACCACCCGTGACCTGGCCACCCCGCTGCCCGCCGCCGGGCGCGACGAGGTCGGCGGCCTCACCCGGGCCTTCGAGTCGATGGTCGGCGCGCTGCGCCGCTCCCGCGAGCAGCAGCAGCGCCTGGTCCAGGACGCCAGCCACGAGCTGCGCACCCCGCTGACCTCGGTGCGCGGGTGCGCCGAGCTCCTCCAGCGCGCCCGCGGCCGGCTCGCTCCCGAGGACGAGGAGCAGATCCTCGCGACCCTGGTCACCGAGACCGTCGCGCTCGACGAACTCGTGCGTGAGCTGGTCGAGTTGGCCACCGACCAGCAGAGCGCGGAGGAGCCGGAGCCGCTCGACCTGCCGGCCGCCGCCGAGGACAGCGCGCGGCGCTTCCGCCGCCGTACCGGCCGGGAGATCGCCGTCATCACCGAGGGGCCCGTCCCGGTGCTGGCCCGGCCGCGGGCGCTGCAGCGCTGCGTGGACAACCTGGTGGGCAACGCCGTCAAGTTCAGTCCGGACGGCACCCTGGTCCAGGTCCGCGTCACCGGCACCCGGCTGGCCGTGCGCGACCGCGGGCCCGGGATCGCCGCCGGCGACCGGCAGGCCGTCTTCGGGCGCTTCTACCGTGCCGCCGGCACCCAGTCGACCCCGGGTTCGGGGCTGGGCCTGGCCATCGTCCACGACCTGGTCGTCGCGGACGGCGGCACCGTCTTCGCCGCCGCCGCTCCCGGCGGCGGCGCCGAGGTCGGCTTCCGGCTGCCGCCGGCCCCGGGCGGCTGACGGACCGTCGGACGGCGCCCCGGCGGACCGTCCGGTGGTCGGGTCCGGCCGGGAGGCCGCGGTGTTCCGGCCCGTGGGGCGTACCGGACCGCCCGGAGGGGCTCGGACCCCCGCGCGGGACGGGCCCGTCAGGCCGGGAGGAGGTGGGCGGCCACCAGGGTGGCGAAGTCCTCAGGGGTGAGGATGCGGATGCCGAGCTCCTCGGCCTTGGCGCGCTTGGAGCCGGCCTTCTCGCCCGCGACCAGGAGGGTGGTGCGCTTGGAGACCGAGGAGGAGGCCTTGCCGCCGGCGCGTTCGACCAGTTCGTTCATCTGGTTGCGGGAGAGGTCGGCGAGGGCGCCGGTCATGCTGCCGGTGACGACGACGGCCTCGCCGGCGAGCGGGCCCCGGTCGTCGGCGGTGTCGCCTTCCCCTGCCGTCGGCGCGGCGGCGGGAGCGGCGGGGGCGGTGACGGCGGTGCCCACGCCGAGGGCGGCGAGGCGGTCCAGCAGCGGGGCGAGTTCGGCGAGTTCGGCGGCGACGACGCGGGCCTTCTCGGTGCCGATGCCGTCGACGCCGGCCAGGGTCTCGGCGTCGGCGGCCCGGATCGCCGTCATGGAGCCGAAGTGCGCGGCGATCCGGCGGGACATGGTCCGTCCGGTGCCGCGGATGCCGAGGGCGCAGAAGACCCGGTTGAGCGGCCGGGTGCGGGCGGTGGCGATCGCGGCGAGCAGGTTGTCGGCGCTGGTCTCCCCCATCCGGTCCAGGGTGAGCAGCTGCTCGCGGGTGAGGGTGAACAGGTCGGCGAGGTCGGTGACCAGGCCGGTTTCGACGAGCTGGACGGCGCGGGTGCCGCCGAGGCCCTCGATGTCGAGCTGGTCGCGGCCGGCCGCGTAGAGGACGGAGGCGACGGCCTGGCAGTCGCGGCCGCGGACGCAGCGCCAGCGCTGCTCGGTGGTGTCGATGGCGTCGCCGCAGCGCGGGCAGGTCTCGGGGAAGGCGATCGGCTGCTCGGCGCCGGTGCGGGCGTCGAGCACCGGGGCCTCGACCCGGGGGATCACGTCGCCTGCGCGGTAGACGAAGACCTGGTCGCCGATCATCAGGCCGCGCCGTTCGATGTCGGCGGGGTTGTGGAGGGTGGTGAAGGTGACGGTGACACCGTCGATGACGACGGGTTCGAGGACGGCGCGCGGGGCGATGACGCCGGTGCGCCCGACGTTCCACTCCACCGCGAGCAGCCGGGTGACCTGGTGCTGCGCGGCCAGTTTGCGGGCCACGGCCCAGCGCGGCGCGCGCGAGCCGGAGCCGGCCTCGGCGCGGTCGGCGGCCAGGTCGGCCTTGACGACCACGCCGTCGATCCCGAAGGGCAGTTCGGCGCGCAGTGCGGCGATCTCCTCGACGCGCCGCTGGACCTCGGCGGTGTCGGCGCAGCGCCGGGGGCGGGCGGCGGTGGTGGCGGCGGTGTGGGCGCCGAGGGCGGCGAGGTGGTCCAGCAGGGCGCTGTGGGCGAGGCCGTCGGGGCCGATGGCGTCGTAGGCGAAGAAGGTGAGTTCGATCCGGTAGGGGCGGTCCTTGGCCCGCAGGGTGCCGGCGGCGCCGTTGCGCGGGTTGGCGAAGGGGGTGGCGCCGTGGTCGGCGCGTATCCGGTTGGCGTGGTCGAACTGGTCCCGGGTGAGGAGGACTTCGCCGCGCAGTTCGATGTCGGCGGGTTCGGTGAGTTCGGCGGGCAGGCCGAGGACGGCGTCGGCGGCGTGGGTGATGTCCTCGCCGGCGAGGCCGTCGCCGCGGGTGACGACCTGCTGGAGGCGGCCGGCGCGGTAGCGGGCGGCGATGGCGAGGCCGTCGAGCTTGGGCTCCACGCACCAGGCGGTGACGGGGCGGCCCAGGCGCCGTTCGAGGCCGGCGGCCCAGGCGTCGAGTTCCTCGGCGGAGAACACGTTGTCCAGGGAGAGCATCGGGGCGCTGTGCGGGACGTCGCCGTTCGCGGCGCCGCCGGCCACCTTGCCGGTCGGCGAGTCGGGCAGCGTCTCGCCGGGGTGGGCGCTCTCGTAGGCGGCGATGGCCCGCAGCAGGGCGTCGTACTCGTCGTCGCCGAGCGGGGTGGAGCCGTCGGTGTAGTACGCGGCGGCGGCCCGGACGGCGGTGGCGACGGCGTCGGCGTACGCGGACGGGGAGGACAGCGGTGCTGCGGTGGCGGTCATGCGGGAATCATGGCGGCCGGCACTGACAGGGCCTCGGGACGCGCGCCGGCGGAGCCCTGGAAGGCGTCAGACCAGCCGGGCGGTGGTGGGGGTGTCGGTGCCGTGGCGGCGGGCGTCGCGGCGGGCGTGGCCGGGGGTGGGGCCGGTGCCGAGGACGCGGCCGTCGGCGAGGGCGAGCCAGGTGCCCGGGGGTGTGCCGTCGGGGACGGGGGCGGCGAGGGCGGCGGCGGGTTCGTGGCCGACGGAGGACGGCAGCGGGAGCGGACGGTTCTCGCGCCACTGGGCAGTGGTGCGTTCGCCGCCGCTGCGGCGCCGCCAGTACAGGTGCTGGGCGACGATCAGCGGGCCCAGGGCGGTGAGCAGCGGGAATCCGCTGGTGAGCCAGCCGGCGGCGAAGCAGGCGCTGACCGCGCTGGTGGTGAGCAGGCCGACGAGGGCGGCGACGGCGGCGGCGGTGCGGCCGTGGGCCTTGGCGGCGACGAGCGGGTAGAGGACGAGCAGCAGGAGGTCGCCGAGGCCGACGGCGACGGGGGCCGGGCCGCCGGTGAGGGCGAGCAGGGGGGCGAAGGGGCGGTCCTGGACCTGTTCGAAGAAACGGGTGGTGGTGTCGGTGAGGGTGGTGGCGGCCAGGTCGTAGCCGGTGAGGACGGCGGCCAGGGCGGCGGTGTGGCCGGAGCGCAGGCCGCTCTGGGTCCAGAGGTTGGCGACGCCGACGACGGCGGTGGCGATCATCAGGTCGCTGCCGGTGCGGGCGGCGGCGGGGTGGCCGGTGAGGGCGGCGAGCGCGGTGGCGGCGGTGGCGGTGAGGGCGGCGGCCCAGGACCAGGGGGTGGCGCGCAGCGGGGTGGCGGCGAGCAGCGGGGCGAGGGTGAACTGGACGGCGAGGCAGGCGACGAGGCCGAAGACGGCGGAGACGGCGGCCGCGGGCAGGGCGGTGTAGAGCAGCGGGGCGAGGACGACTCCGGCGCACAGGACGGCGATGTCGCCGCCGGTGTAGACGCCGACCGGGGGGCGGGGCATCCGGACGCGGGCGAGGTACCAGGCGGCCAGGGCGGTCTCGGCGGCGACGGCTGCGCTGAGGGCGGCCAGGGCGGCGGGGTCGACGGTCATTCAGCGCCTTCCGGGGACACGGTCGGGGGCGGCGGGGGTGCCGGGGGCGGCGGGGACGTCGAAGGTGTCGAAGGTGTCGAGGGTGTCGAGGGTGTCGAGGGTGTCGAAGGTGTGCTCGCGCAGGTCGGCGCGCAGGGGTGCGGTCGGCGGCATGGCGGCGCGGTCCTCGTACAGCAGGATGTCGGCCAGGCGCAGGCCGGCGGCGCGGGCGCGGTCCTCCAGGCGGCCGCGCAGGGCGGTGGCGGGCAGGCGGTCGACCAGCAGGTGCAGGCGGGCCGGTCCGTCGGGGCCGTCGGGGCCTTCGGTGAGGGCGTGGCGGGCGGGCAGCGGGACCTCGGGTTCGGCTTCGACCAGGTCGAGCACCTCGCGGGTGGTGACGGTGCGGCTGAGCGGGCCGTTCCAGCGGCCGAGGATCTCGGAGGTGGCGGGCAGGTGGGCGAGTTCGCAGTCGGGCGGCTCGGCGGGGAGGCGTACGAGGTCGCCGGTGGCGTAGCGCAGCAGCAGGGTGCACTCGCGGTAGGGCACGTAGGGGGTGTGCACGACGGTGCCGGTGCCGCCGGGGGCGGTGGGTTCCCAGGTGAGCGGGTCGAGGACTTCGAGGTGTCCGAACTCGGTGGTGTGGTGGAGGTGGCCCCGGGTGCAGGGGGTGGCGCCGGAGGGCAGGATCTCGGTCATCAGGTAGGCGGAGGTGGCGGTGGCGCCGAACACGGCCTCGGCGCGGCGGCGCAGCGGTGCGGAGAGCACCTCGCCGCCGACGCTGATCGACTCCAGGCCGAAGTCGGCTTCGCGCCACTTGTGCTGTTCGGCCTCCTGGACGAGGGCGGCCAGGTAGGAGGCGGAGGTGGTGAGGTGGGTGACCTGGGGGTCCTTGCCGGGCAGGCCGAGCGGGGCGGCGAGGCGGTCGAGGGCCACGGCGGGGGCCACGGTGCCGAGTTGGACGAAGCCGGCGCCGACGCGGGTGGCCGACTCCTCGGCGTTGACCAGGGACAGGGTGGCGCGGGAGCAGCCGGCGTAGGCGACGGTGTGGCGGGGGCGCAGGCCGAGGCCGAGCACGGCGGAGATGGTGCTGAAGGCGATGGCGCACTCGAGTTCGGCGCGGGAGAACCACACGGCGGTGGGGGTTCCGCTGGTACCGGTGGTGAGCGCCTGCAGGGCGGGGCGGGCGGTGTCGGAGACGAAGGCGGCGGGCAGGGCGCGCAGCGCCTGTTTGGGGGTGACGGGGACGCGTGACCAGTCCTCGGGCTCCAACCGGTCGGGGTCGAGGCCGAGTTCGGCGAAGGTGCGGCGGTAGTAGGCGGTGTGCCGGGCCGCGGAGCGGGCGGTGGCGCGCAGGCTGCGGCGGGCCACCTCGCGCCGGACCTGCGGGTCGACGTGTCCCGCGCGGCCGGGCAGCAGGGCGGAGTCCTCGCCGGGCTCGCCGAACTCGGCGATGGTGGCGACCAGGTCCCGGGCGAGGCGTTCCAGGTCGCGGGGGCGGATGCGACGATTCGTCAGGATCGCTGCGCCGTAGCGCAGTTGGCTCAGCGCGGTCGCGAACAAGCGGACTCCCAGGCCAGGGTCGGACGATGGGCCACCCGGCCCCGGCCGGGGTCGGTCGGATCAGACCATGTGCAGGAACATCGCGGCGGTGAGGGTGCTGAAGGCGTACTTGAGGTAGTGCTTGACCATGATCGGTTCTCCCTCGTACGGGCGGCCGGCCGCCCTGGCCGGGCGCAGCGGCGGATGTCCGGGGCCGGGTTCCGGCCTACGGGCAACGGCAGTATAGGGACGGTCCGGCGGTGTGCAACAGGCTATGTGCACGGCCAACCTTCCGTTTGTGCAGGGGAGTTCGGGGTTTTGGGTGTGCGGTGGGGGTGTTCTGGGCACGATCTGACGAATCCATGCCGGGTGCCGGCCGTGTGGCGGTCCGACACCCCCTCCCCCGAGGAGTCCCCTTGACGAACACGTTCCTGCGGCGGCTGTCCTTACCCGCCGCGCTCGCCGTCCTGACGGTCGCGGCGTCGGCCTTCTCCACCGGTACGGCCCACGCGGCCGAGCCGGGCGGGCCGTGCGACCCCCGCGTCTCCCGGACCGGGCTGTACGAGGTCTCGACCGCCGTCGTCGAACCGGTGCTCACCCACCGGAAGGGCATCACCATCGCACCGGGCACCACCGGCTCCGTCGAGACCACCGTGACCGAGGTCGAGAACGTCAGCACGACCTTCAACGCCTCGACCGAGATCAACGCCGAGGCTGGCGCGTTCTTCGCGAAGGTCTCCATCAAGGTCGGCTTCTCCGTCCAGACCAGCAAGTCCACCACCAGCACCTGGTCCCAGAAGGTCACCTACAACGTCAACCGCCCCGGCGACTACATGGTGTTCAAGGGCACCCATCGCATCCAGGGCAAGGCCGACGAGTACGTCTGCGTGAACCGCCCCTGGAGCGACCCCGGCGACGGGTACTGGGCCTATGCCTTCGGTTCCCACCCCACCTACAGCACCTTCGACGCCGAGATGGAGGGAATCGTCTCCTGCGACACCCCGGTCAACCCCGGCACCATCCAGGAGCTGGCCCGCAACCTTCTCGTCTGCCACTGAGCCCCGCCCCCGCCCGGGGCCGGTCCGTGCCCAGGACCGGCCCCGGGCGGGTCAGCGCCGGGGTACGGCGGCGTGCGGGATGGCGAGGTCGGCCATGCGGTGCAGGACGGCGGCGGGGATCGCGGGATTCCTGGCGGCGGCGTCGGCCCGGCACGGGTCGAGCAGCAGCACCACCAGCTCCTCCGGGGGCAGGGCCGGGTTGACGCGGGCGAAGTGCCGCACGCCGCTGTCGGGGTCGGCCGCGAGCGCGGAGGCAGTGGCGGGGGCGAGCCGACGGTCGGCGGCGGCGGCCCGGCGGACGGCCGGGTCGGGGTCGGCGGCGGCCCGTTCGACGTGGGCGGGGGTGGCGGCGGGGTCGTCGAGGGCCAGGGCCCGCAGGCGCGGGTTCGGGTCGGCGGCCAGGCGCAGCAGGCCCAGGCGGGGGAAGCGGGGGTGGTTGCGCGGGCGGCCCGGCCCCTCGGCCAGTTCCGCGAACAGCTCGCGCAGCGCCGCCCCGGGCGTGGCGGCGATCAGCCGCTCCCACTGGGCCGGTGACAGCCGGCCGCTCTCCGCGGCGCCCATCCGCACGCGCCGGTCGGGGTGGGCGATCGCGGCGTCCAGGACTCCGTCGGGCAGGTCGTCGCGGTCCAGGAAGTGGTGCTCGCCGGTGTCCAGGAGGCGCAGGAGCAGGCCGGCGGGGGCCGCGCGGTTGTGGCCGAGCCCGGACAACCAGGCGAGGCCGGTCGCGCGGTCGACGGCGGTGGCGCGGGTCAGCAGGGTCCAGACGGGGCCGGGCTCGGCGGGCTCGACGGGCTGTCCGGCCTCGGCAGGGGGTGTCGGTGCTGGTGTCACCGGCGGGAGCCTACGCCCGCCGCCCGTACGGCCCGCGGGGCGGGGCCGGGCAGGTCGGAGCGGCGGGAACGGGCGGAAACGCCGGCGGGGGGGGGGGGGGGGGCGGGCCCGCCCCCCCCCCGCCCGCCCCGCCCCCCCCCCCCGCGGGGGGGCGCCCGCGCCGCCCCCCCCCCGGGGGGGGGGGGGCGGGCGCGGGGGGGGG